>DASQXF010000113.1:0-7205 GCA_035639895.1 Xanthobacteraceae bacterium | reverse complement strand
CGGAGCAACAAGACCAAGATCGCAGATCATTTGGGCGTGGTGGGAGCCCAGCTAGAATACGTGCGGCCGATCGGACATGATGTGTCGTGGGCGGTGCAACGGAGCGGGACTGAGATGAATAGAGCATGTTTCGGCGCGGCGCTTGCAATGCTGTTATTCGCTGGCCAAGCGCCGGCTCAGCCATATCCATCGCGTCCTGTGACGTTCATCGTTCCGTACGGGGCTGGCGGTCCGGTCGATACGCTGGCGCGAATCCTGAGCGAGCCGATGCGGATGTCGTTGGGCCAGCCGGTCATCGTCGAGAACGTGACCGGCGCGTCCGGCACGATCGGAGTTGCTCGCGCCGTGCGCGCAGCTCCCGACGGCTATACCGTGAGCATCGGCAATTGGCCCTCGCACGTGGTCAACGGCGCGATTTATACGCTGCCCTACGACATCCGTACGGATTTCGAACCTGTGGCGCGGTTGCCAAGCAATCCCTACGTGGTCGTGGCCAGAAAGGATCTGCCCGCCAGCGATCTCAAGGGCGTCATCGCCTGGCTGAAAGCCAATCCTGACAAGGCCACCGAAGGCACGGCCGGACCCGGTTCCGGGCAACACGTCAGCGGGATTTACTTTCAGGACGTCACAGGTACGCGCTTCCAGTTCGTGCCGTATCGTGCGGGCTCCGCCGAGATCATGCGCGATCTTGTGGCCGGACACATCGATCTCACGTTCGATCAAGCCATCACGGCGCTGCCACATGTGCGCAACGGCGGAGTGAAAGCCTACGCCGTCACCTCGAACAAGCGGTTGGCTGCGGCGCCCGACATCCCCACCGTCGACGAGGCCGGTGCGCCGGGTGTGTATATTTCGACTTGGTATGGACTGTGGGTGCCGAAAGGCACTCCGCCCGAAGCAATCCGCAAGCTCACGATCGCCGCAATGGACGCGCTTGCCGACCCAACGGTACGCCAGCGGCTGACCGACCTCGGTCAAGAAATTCCGCCGCCGGAGCAGCAAACCGCAGAAGCGCTGGCCGCCCATCAGAAGGCCGAGATCGAAAAATGGTGGCCGCTGATCAAAGCGGCCAACATCAAGGCCGAGTGAGTCACACGTGGATCTTATCGTCCGCAACGCGCGCCTTGCCGATCGGTCATCAGGCGATGGCCGCCTTGCTTAGGCCGCCTGCCATGTTCGAGCGCTCGCTCAATGTATTCTGGATTTTGCTCGGGGCTGCCGCGGCAGCCTATGCGTGGACACTCGGCTTGATCGGCGCGTCCGGTCCCGAAAGCGGTTTGTTCCCCTTTGTTGCCGGCTTGATCATCATGGGTACGGGCGTTGTGCTGCTGTTGCGGTCGTCGAGCGAGACTATTGCTCCGGACTTCCCGCGCGGCGATGCGCTGTGGCGCGTTCTTGGCGTCATCGCCGGGCTTGCTTTCATGGCGATCAGCATTCCGTTTCTGGGATTTGCGGTTGCCGGTTTCATAACGATGGTCATCCTGCTGCGCACCGTGGAAAAATCCAGTTGGTGGTTCTCGCTCGCGCTTGCCTTGGTTGCCATCGTGGTCGTGGTTTGGTTATTCGGCCGGATACTGGGCATGGCACTGCCGCGAGGTCCGTGGGGTTGGTGAGGCATGGAGGCCGTCGGGGGGCTGCTCACCGGTTTCGGCATCATCCTGACACTCGATAATCTTTTTTTCTGCTTTCTCGGCAGCCTGATCGGGACGTTGGTCGGCGTGCTCCCTGGCGTGGGCCCGCTCGCGGCGCTCGCCTTGCTGTTGCCGATCACGTTCACCATGACGCCGGTCGGCGGAATGGTGATGCTCGCCTCGATCTTTTACGGCGCCATGTATGGCGGCTCGACGACCTCAATCCTTCTGAGCATCCCAGGCGAGGCCGCGTCGGTCGTGACCTGTCTCGACGGTCACCAGATGGCGAAGCGGGGGCGCGCCGGCGCGGCACTGGGTATCGCGGCGATCGGCTCCTTCGTGGCCGGCACACTCGGCGTGATCGTGATGACGTTCTTTGCGCCGACCATCGCGACGGTCGCCATTCGTTTCGGACCGCCTGAGAATTTCGCCCTGATGGTGCTCGGCATCGTTTGCACGCTCTTCATGATCACCGGCTCGCCGGTGAAGGGCGCCCTGATGGTGGCGCTCGGATTTCTCACTGCCGCGGTTGGCATCGACGTCGTCAACGGCCGCGAGCGCTTCACCTTCGGATCGGTCGATCTCTCCGCTGGCATTGAGCTTCTGGCCGTCGTCATCGGGCTGTTCGGAGTGACGGAGGTGTTGAGCAACGTCGAGAGGGCCGCCAAAAGCACCCTCGTCGCCGCGCGCATCCGCGGCTTGTGGCCAACGTTGGCGGACTGGAGGGCCTCGTGGCGGCCCATGCTTCGCGGCAGCGGATTGGGATTCCTCTTGGGTCTGGTCCCCGGGGGCGGGCCGGTGACCGCGTCGTTCATGTCCTACGCCCTGGAGAAGCGGTTATCCGCACACCCCGACGGCTTTGGTAAAGGCGCCATCGAAGGCGTGGCCGGCCCGGAATCGGCCAACAACGCCGCCGTTGCGGGCAGCATCATCCCCGTGCTTTCGCTCGGCATTCCAGGCAACGCGGTGACGGCATTGCTGCTCGGCGCCTTGGTCATTCACGGCGTCCAGCCGGGCCCGCTGTTCATTACCCAGCGGCCCGATCTGTTCTGGGGAATCGTCGCCAGCATGTATGTGGGAAATGTTTTGCTGCTGTTGCTGAACCTGCCGCTGGTCGGGCTGTGGGTGCAGTTCCTCCGGATCCCTTATCGCGTGCTATTTCCGGTCGTGCTGCTTCTCTCGATAGTTGGCGTCTATTCCGCCAACAAGAATGTGTTCGACCTGTGGGTCATGCTCGGATTCGGCGTGGCCGGCTATGTGTTGTTGAAACTCAAGTATGATCTCGCGCCGTTCGTTATCGCCTTCGTCCTCGCTCCGCTGCTTGAGCAGTCGTTGCGGCAGTCGTTGGCGATGTCTCCCGACGGCGCTATGATCTTCGTTCAACGTCCAGGTACCGCGCTGATGCTTGTGTCGAGCGCAATTCTCGTCGCCTTGATGGTGCGTCGCAAACCAAAGGGAGGGAGTCGATGAAAAAAAATACAATTGCTCTTGCGCTTCTGTCGGCGCTGCTGGCAACTCCCGCTGCGGCGCAAAGCGACGACGCCAAAGCCGAACTCGTCAGGCTCAAGCCGCACGACTTTCCCACCGCCCCGATCGAATACACCGTGGTTTACCCGGCCGGCGGCGGGATGGACGTCACGGCCCGGTTGCTCGCCAAGTATGTCGAGAAGTGGAGCGATCATCGCATCATCGTCAACAATCGCACCGGCGGCGCCGGCATGGTTGGGCACGCTTATCTCGCCACCCAGGCCAAGCCCGACGGATACACCGTTGGCATCATCGCCAATTTGATGTGGGGCGATGCGATGCTGCGCGCACAGGGTCGCTGGACCTACGCCGATCTCGAGCCCATCGGCTATCTCAATTCCGATGCGCTGACCTGGGTTGGAGCGACCGAGGGACCGTACAAGGACATGTCGGTCAAGGAGCTCGTGCAGACCGCGAAGGACAAGCCGGGCACGCTCCGCGTCGCTACGGTTCCCGGCAGTATGTGGGACTACCTCATCGAACAGGTCGAAACGAATACCGGAGCGAAAGTTCTACGCGTACCGTTTCAGGGCGGCGGGGCCGGCATCAATGCCCTGGCAGGGGGAAACGTCGACATCGCGCAAGGATTCTACTCCGAGTTCCGCGGCCTCGCCGACGCCGGCAAGGTGCGGCCTATTGGCGTGGCGGCCTCGGAGCGCCTGAGTTTCCTGAAAGATACACCGACGATGAACGAGGCGCTGGGGGGAAATGAATATCAGTGGTTTGTCATCCGATTTGCAGTCGTACCGAAGGGGACGCCCGAGGATCGCAAGGCCTACCTCGGGGCTGCCATACGTGCCGCGATGAAGGACCCTGAACTGGTCGCCGAGTATCTCAAGGCCGGCGTGTATTTCGATCCGAAGCTAACCGACCCTTCGCGAATGCAGGCTAGTCTACATGCTTACGTCGAGGCCGAGCGCGCATTTTATGTAAAGACGGGTCGTCTAAAGTAGCCGGGGCCATCTCCACGACGCGCAGGGCCATTTATGCGGGGCAGTTCGGAGCGGATTCTGACGACGCATGCCGGTAGCCTGCCGCGGCCCCAAGATTTGACCGACCTTTTCGTCCGACGCGCCCGCGGCGAAAGCATCGATGCGGACACGATTGCGGCGGCCGGTCTTGCGGCGGTGAGGGCAATCGTGCCGCGCCAAGCGGAAGCTGGCGTGGACATCGGCAACAACGGCGAGCAGCAGCACGATTCGTTCTTCCTTTATCTCAAGGAACGGCTCACCGGTCTTGGGGGGAGCTGGCAGCGGCCGTCACGCGCGGATGTCGAACGCTATCCCGAGTTCAAGAAGCGGTGGATGCAGCAGACTTCGAGCGCGGCACGGGTGTCGCCCAACGAGGGCCTGCCTACGGCCCTCGCAGAGGTGCGCTATATCGATGCGGCAGCGATCGAGAAAGAATGCCGTGACTTCGGGGATGTCCTCAAAGAGAATCCGAATGCCTTTGTTGAAAGCTTCATGAATGCTCCGTCGCCTGGCATCGTCGCTGCGGCGATCAAGAACCAGTATTACGACAGCGGCTCGAAATACCTCGAGGCGCTCGGCGACGCACTGCAGATCGAGTATGAAACCATTGTACGCTCCGGCTTTGTGTTGCAGATCGATGCTCCCGACCTCGCTCTGGAGCGGCACATTTCCTACAAAGACGCGCCGCTTTCGAAATTTCTCGAATTCGTCGAACAAGTCGTTGCAGTGATCAACCGTGCGCTCAAAGACATTCCGTCAGACCGTGTGCGCCTCCACGTGTGTTGGGGCAATTCGGAAAGTCCCCATGATAGCGACGTGCCGCTTGAGGACATCCTGCCAATCATTCAGCAAGCGACCGTCGGGGCGCTCTATTTGCCCTTCGCCGGCCCGCGTCACGCGCATGAATTCCGCTGCTTCGAGAAGTTTCCGCTGAAGTCCGGACAGATTCTGGTGGCCGGCGTTATCGACCCGCTGACCAACATCATTGAGCACCCTGAGGTGGTATCGGATCGAATCGAACGGATAGTTGCTGTGATCGGAGACGCGTCCGCCGTGCTCGCCGCGAACGATTGCGGCTTCGACACGTCGGCAGGGTGGGGGCGTGTCGCGCCGGATGTGGTCTGGGCGAAGCTGCGTGCTCTCAGGGATGGGGCGCGACTCGCGTCTGCAAGATTGTTCTGAGATCGAAAGCCTGGGCAAGATGCGCAACCGCTTCGTCGACGAAGCCGCGGAGAGGCAGCGCAAGCGACATGCGCTGGCGTTGGCCGAGGCTCCCTGGCAGCATCGGTCCAATGCGGCAGAAAAAGATGATGCCCCCTTCCGCCTACGCGCAAGCCTAATGTAGCGTCTCCTTGGAGCCGCCGGCGGGACGTGCCGAATCCCAATTATTAACGGCGGCAAGGGTGCCATCGGCGGGCCTCCACCCAAGGGTACCGCGCCCATGCCAAAACTCTACGAAGCCCTCGCAGAAGCGTTCCTTGCGGAGGGAGTCGACACGCAGTTCGTCCTGATGGGCGACGGCAACATGCACTGGTCCACCGCCTTTGCGAAACTGCCGGGCGTACACACCGTCCACGTCAGGCACGAGCACGCCACCGTTGCGGCGGCGACAGCCTACAACGTCGCCACCGGCAAGATCGCCGTTGCCTCCGTCACGTGCGGGCCTGGCGTGACCCAGTTGATGACGGCGCTGCCGGCCGCAGTTCGCGCCCGCCTGCCAATGGTGGTATTCGCCGGCGAGCCGCCGATCAACGCCAAATTCTACAATCAGCACATCGATCAGGCGCCGCTGGTGACGGCGACGGGGGCGCATTACATCGCGGCGCATAGCGTGCCGCGCATGATGGACTACGTGCGCGAGGCCTTCCACATCGCCAGGTACGCGCGGCGGCCGGCGGTGCTGGGCATTCCCTACGACCTGCAGAAGGTCGAGCACATGGCCAACCAGCCCTACGAGACCTCGGCGATGTACCAGCCCAAAGCCGGACGCATGCACCCCGATCCCGAGGTCGTGGCCGAGGCCGTCGAGCGGCTGGCCGCGGCAAAGCGGCCTATCGTCCTTGGTGGCCGCGGCGTGTTGTGGTCCGGCGCACGGGATGCGGTGATCAAGCTCGCCGATCGCTGCGGCGCATTGCTCTCCAACACGCTGCCGGCGCGCGGTCTCTTCGACGACCATCCGTTCGGGCTCGGCACCACCGGCAGCTACTTCACGTCATTGGGCAGGGAGATGTACGAGTCCGCGGACGTCGTGCTCGCGGTTGGCACGAGCCTATCCTATTACGTCGGTGGCGGGCACTACTTCACAAAGGCCTGCAAGATCCAGTTGGATGATGCCCCACGCGGCTTGCGCGATGGGCAGAAGGCCGCCGACATCTACGTCAGATCAGATGCGCTCGTTGGCATCGAGGCAATCCTTGCCGCCCTCGACAAGAAGTTGGGCGCTGGCAAACCGACGGCGGCGGCTATACGGACGAAAGAGCTGGCGCATCGCATCGCGACCGAGCCAGCGGACTCGATGTCGTTCGACATCGCTCCCGGGGTGCTGGATCCACGCGAGGCGATCCGAGCCATCGACGCGGTCGTTCCAAAGGACTGGGACATCGTCGTCGGCGGCGGCCATCAGGCCTATTTCAACACCCAGATGCGTGGCAGGCCGGCGGAGCGCTACACGACGGTCCGTGAATTCGGCGCGGTCGGCAACGGCCTGTCGTATGCGCTTGGGGTTGCGGCTGCGCGCTGGCAGGGCCGCGAGGGCAAGATCGTGCTGTTCGAAGGAGACGGCGGGCTCTTATTCAATATCCAGGAGCTCGAGACGCTCAAGCGTCAAGGATTTCGCATCCTGATCTGCGCGATGAACGATGGCGGATACGGCTCGGAGTTTCACAAGCTGCGCGCCGACGGCCTCGACGATAGCTTGGCTGTGTTCGGCCGGCCTGCGCTCGAAAAAATCGCGCGCGGTTTCGACCTGCGCGGTCACGAGATCCGCGATGTGTCCGTAATCCCGAAGCTGTTCGCCGACTTCGCCGCGCAGGGCGAAAGCGAAATGTGGAACATCCAAATCTCCGACCAGGTCACG
>DASQXF010000112.1:0-16646 GCA_035639895.1 Xanthobacteraceae bacterium | reverse complement strand
AGCCGACAATGAAGCTGCGGCGAGAGAGCTTCGCGGCTTTGCCGCGGATCGTCCTTTTCACGGCAGGCCTCCCTAGGTTCTGGACGTAGCATTGGCCGCCATGTGTACGGCAGCTCGGATTCGCTGATAGGTTCCGCACCGGCAGATGTTGGTCATGGCCTCGTCGATGTCTTTGTCGGTGGGCTTCGGCGTGCGCTTGAGCAATGCCGCGGCGGCCATGATCTGCCCCGATTGGCAATACCCGCACTGGGGCACGTCGAGCGCTGCCCACGCCTTCTGCACGGGATGCGATCTGTCAGAAGAGAGTCCCTCGATGGTGACGATGCGGTCGCTCGCACGCACGTCTGTAACGCGAATGGAGCAGGAGCGCTGCACCTGGTCATTGATGTGCACCGAGCAGGCGCCGCATTGCGCTATGCCGCAGCCGTATTTCGTGCCGGTGAGGCCGACCTGCTCGCGGATCACCCACAAGAGCGGGGTGTCCGGCTCCACGTCCACGTCACGAATCGTGCCATTGATGTTGAGCTTTGCCATGAGCGTCCTCTCAAGAATTCCTTCGATTACTTTGTTGTCGCTTGTCGGCGATACAGGGCGACGGCTGAAAATATTGAAAGCGCCGGCGAGGTGTGCTGCAGCATAGCGCTTCAGTCTCGGCTTGCCTACGGCGGGCGACGACGAGGCTGCGCGAGCCCGACCATGCATCTGTAACCCGCATTGAACCCAGCGAAATGGCGGAGGTATTCGGGGCTGCGCTCACTCCAAGGCTTCGCCCTGAGCAAGTTGCGGCCATGCGTCACGTCCGCAAGACTGGTAGAGGGTTCGGTTGTCGCCGCCGGCCGCGATCCCTACATTGCGGTGGGGAGTGGCAGCAAGCGAGGCACGGATGGACCGGCGACGACGTTCATCGGAGACCAATCGACCCAGTGTCGAGCCGGAAATCATTCCGCCCGATGATGTGCGCTGGCGCAGGACCGACCCGCGGATGCACGGTGCGCACCGGGTCTACGTGGCAAGGGTCGGCCCGGTCGGTTTCGCCATCATGGCGATCGCGATCGCGCTACTGGTGGCGCTCTTTTTCATGTTGCTGTTGAGTGCGTTCGTGGTGCTGCTGCCGCTCGCAGGCTTGGCTCTGGCCATCATCATCGGCGTTGGTTTGTTCCGGATCCTGATTTGGCGGCGGCTGTGAGCGGCCGAAAGTAGCGCGGATTGAGCGCGGCGAAATCCGGGGACCGCGTGCCCCCATCAAAAATTATGAACGGGCTGATGTTTGAGGCATCAGCCCGTTCGACCTGATCATGGACATTGAGCGTGAAGATCGTCCGAGGGGACCCGGACGGCGTGATTAGAGCGCGTTCACTCCCGACTGCTTGAGAAGATCGGCCATTTTGCTCCGGGCATAGAACATGCGGGTCTTCACTGTCGCGGCCGGCACGCCGACGATCTGCGCCACCTCGTCAACCGACTTCTCGTGGTAGTACACGAGATCGATCACTTCGCGGTGGGCCGGCGAAAGCTGCCGCAGGCACTTCTGCACGATGGTGCTGCGATCCTTCTTGTGCACCACGGTCTCCGGATCATCGGCGGTGTCCTCGATCGAGGCCGCCATCTGATCGTCCAGGTGCTCGTCGGTTCGGCGCCGCAGCGCGGAGAGCGCCTTGTAGCGGGCGATCGCGAGCAGCCAAGTGGAGACCTGGGACTTCGATTCGAAACCCTCGGCCTGCCGCCAGACGTCGAGGAATACCTCGCTCACGAGGTCCTCGGCGAGCGACTGGTTTCCCGTCAGGCGGAGGATGAACCGGTACACCCGCACGTTGTGCCGGGCGTAGAGCACCTGCATGGCGCGCTTGTCGCCGTCGGCGATGAGGCCGATGAGCGCCTCGTCCGACGTTTCCTGCGCAGGCGCCCGCAAGTGCGGCGACGCGAGGTCGCGCAGCACGAATTGGTTTTGCATAGTGATCCCCTGTTAGTCAGCCCTTAACCGTATGACTAGCAAAGGCCTGTTGCTTCGATGTTACGTCAGGGGTGAAAAATGGTTTCGTCGCGCGGCTCAATTATTTCGTCGCGGAATTGACAACGAAACAAAGGTAGTAAAATACCCGAAATGTTTCGTCCGGTGAGGCAATTTTGCCTCAGTCCAGCGGAGATGCCTCGCCGGTGGGCGAGAACAGGTAGCCCCCGCCGCGTACGGTGCGGATGACCGAGGGGCGGGCGGGGTCCGGCTCGATTTTTCGCCGGATGCGCATGATTCGCAGGTCGATCGCCCGATCGAAGGCCTCCGCGTCGCGGGCATTGGCTAGTTCCAGCAAGCGATCGCGCGAAAGCACCCGCTTGGGATTGGCGGCGAAGACCTTCAGCAGGCCGTATTCCGAGGCGGTTAACGGATGCTCGTTACCTTCGTCGTCGCGCAGCGCTCGGGCATCGTGGTCGAGCCATTTGGTTCCGAACCGCACCCGCGCGGTGACGGGCGCCGCCCTCGCGTCGGCCGCCGGCTGGGCTGCCGGCTGAGCGGAGGTGCTCCGGCGCAGCACCGAGCGGATGCGCGCCAACAGTTCGCGCAGCTCACAGGGTTTGGCGACGTAATCGTCGGCGCCGAGCTCGAGCCCGACCACGCGGTCTATTGCGCTCGCGGTCGCGGTCAGCATGATGACCGGCACGCTGGTGCGGCGTTTGAGGTCGCGGATGATCGACAGCCCGTCCTCCTCCGGCATGTTGAGATCGAGCACAATCAGGTCCGGCAGTTGTTGCGCAATCACGTTGCGCAGACTGGCACCGCCATCGCACAGGCTGACGTTGAAGCCATGCATGCGCAGATAATCCCCGACCATTTCGCGGGCGGGCTGTTCGTCGTCGACCACAACGATGTGCTGCGCTTGGGTCATGTCGCCGGCAATATCATCTTGAACATCGCGCCCTTTCCCGGGCCCGCGCTGTCAACCTCGATCCGCCCACCATGCAGATCGACGATACGCTTGACGATCGAAAGGCCCAGGCCGGTCGAGGTTTCGCCCGCGGTCGGCTTCGCCGAAAGGCGCTGGAACCGGCCGAACAGTCGGGAAATATCCTCCGGCGAAAGGCCTGCCCCCTGGTCGCCGACCTGAACAATTATACCGCCATCCTCCTGCGCGACCAAGAGGTCGATGGCTCCGCCGATCGGACTGTATTTGATGGCGTTGCTCACGAGGTTGTCGATCGCCTCGCGGATACGGTCCGCGTCGCATACGGCCGCATGATGGGGAGGCGCGGCAATCGTAATGGTCTGTTCTTTGCGCGCGGCGAGCGGCCGGTTCGCCTCCGCCACTTCCTGGACCAGGACGGAGATGTCGACGGGCTCGCGCCGTATGGTGATGTCGAGGGCATCCGCCATCGCATCAGACACGAGATCGTCAACCATTTCGGTGAGCCGGTTGGCGGCATCGCGAATATAAGCGATCTGCGCCTTCACGTTCTCGTCGAGCGCACCGGCCGCGCCGATCATTTCTTGCAGAATTTCGGTTCGGCCGAGAATCACACCGAGCGGATTTTTCAGGTCATGCGCGACCGTGCCGAGGATCTCGCTCTTGAACGCGTTAGCCTGTCGCAGCCGCGCCCATTGCGCGGCAAGTCGGCGATTGGCGTTGGTCAGTTCTTGCGTGCGCGCCGTCACGCGCTCCTCGAGGCGCGTGTTCGCCCGTTGCAGCTGCTCGTAGAGAATGACGTTGTCGAAGGCGACGGACAGCCGGCTGCAGAAGATCTCGACCAGCGTCCGATCGGTATCGGAGAGGTGGCGCGCCGCCTCGAGCACGACGACGACTTCGCGGCCGCTGACGGTCCTGATGTAGAGGACTGACCGGCGCGGGGAGAACTCATGATGGCGCCGGGCGAAGGCCTCCGCGACAAGCCGACGCAGGTCATTCTCGAGGATTTGCGAGACATCGCTGCCGATGAAGCGGCTGTAGCAGCCCGAGCCGGCGAGCACCGAGAATGTTTCACCACTGTTCTGCGCTTCTCGCAACACCAGAATTCCAGCGCACTCCACATTCAGCAACGACCCGATCTGGGTGAGAACGCCTTCGGCCAGCCGCTGCATCGATTTGAAGTCGAACAGCGTCGACGCCGCCTCGATGATGATTTCGAGCCCGCGGCGCGTCTCCACCATGCGCTGGAGCTGCTGATAGCTGCGCAGCGCCGCGGTCAGCGAGGTGAACAGCTTGTCGGATGTGAGCTCGGTCTTGGCCTTGTAGTCGTTGATGTCGTAGTCGACGATGACCCGCCGCTCCGGCGCCTGGCCGGGTTGCCCAGTGCGAAGGATGATGCGTACGGTCTCGTTCTTGAGTTCCTTGCGGATGAATTCCACCAGGCTCAATCCGGCGGTGTCGGTCTCCATGATGACGTCGAGCAGGACGACGGCGACGTCGGCATGCCGCCGCATGAGCTCGCGCCCCTCGGCCGCCGAATAGGCCGAGAGGATTTCAAGGCCCTGTCCGTTCAGCCGATAGTCGCTGAGCGCGAACCGCGTGCCATCGTGCACGGCGGGCTCGTCGTCGATCACCGCGATCTTCCAGCGCGGGCCCGGTTCGGCAGGTTTCTCGCCCGGATCCTCGATTAGTTGGACGATATCGTCATCAGCCATGGGCTTTGTCCGTCATTGCGCGGCCTGCGCCGGGTGCGATTCGCCGGGTGCCACGCGGGGCAGGGTGATACGAAACCGCGTGCCCCAGCCGAGCCGGGACTCGAAAGCCAATCGGCCGCCGAGTTGCTGGGTCACCAAATTGAAGATGATGTGCAGGCCCAGCCCGGTTCCACCTTCCCCCCGCCGCGTCGTGAAGAATGGATCGAACGCGCGGCGCTGGATGTCCTCGCTCATTCCTACGCCATCGTCCGAGACGAAGATGTCAACGTCCTCGCGCACCTGCCGTGCCTCGACCGTGACGCTTCCGGGACGCCCGTCGGGAAAGGCGTGGACGACGCTGTTGAGGAACAGGTTGGTCAACACCTGCCCATAGGAGCCCGGATAGCTGTCCATGCTGATCCCGGGCGGCACTTCAACGGTGAGCGTGATCTGCGACTTTTTCAGCACCGGCCGCAGGCTGGCGACGATCTGATCGGTCGATTCGCGCAGATCGAACGGGCGCCGGTCGGCGTGACTACGGTCGACGGCGACTTGCTTGAAGGATTGCACCAGTTCGCCCGCCCGCTGCAAATTGGAGACCAATTGATTGGCGGCGTCGCGGCCGCCTTCGAGGAATTCGTCGAGGCGGGAGCGTCGCAGCGGCCCTGAATCGACCTCCTTGGCGAATTCGTCGCACCTGCGCGCGAAGCTCGATGCCACCGTCAGGCTGATGCCGATCGGATTGTTCACCTCATGCGCCACGCCGGCGACGAGTCCGCCCAGCGCTGCGAGCTTTTCCGCGGCGATGAGGTTTTGCTGCGCTTCGCGCAGGTCCTCGAGCGCCCTCTCCGCGCCCTCCTTGGAGGCGCGCAGCTCATTCTCGGCCTTGCGCTTGGCGATGGCGTTCTCGCGAAAGACGGCGACCGCGCGCCCCATTTCTCCGATCTCGTCGCGCGCCTGCGTTCCTTGAATCGGTTGGTCGTATTTCTCCGATACGACGGCATGCATCGCGGCCATGATCTCCTTGAGCGGTACGATGATGCTGCGGGCGATCAGGGCGCCAATGACGACGATGAGCGTCAGGAAGATCACCGCGACCAACGCCACGTTCTGGTAGATGTTGGCGAGAGTGTGATCGAAGCTTCCCTGCGCCTGCAGTTCGCGCATGCTCATCTGTCCGGAAAGCTTGTTGATGACCGCGATCATGGCGGCCTGGTTGTCGTCGATCGCGGTCTTCAGCAGGTTGGTTCGCATCGCGAACTGCTCGGCGAGCGTTTTCAACCCGTCGCCGAACGCAGCGGCGCGCTGGGCCAGCGCCTGTAGCGCCGTGCGCTGCAGGTTGTTTTCCGCAAGGTCGATCATCACCGGGACCGTTTGCTCGACGGTGGTGATGTTCTTGCGCGCCTCGTCGGCGGCATCCGAAGCGAGCGACAGGTAGAAAGCATTGGCGGCAACCAGGCTCGCGGTGAATGCTTCGCGCGACTTTCCTAGCGAAGGCAGCAACAGGGCATCGCGCGCGCCGATGGCGCCTTCGATGATGGCGTAAAGGCCCGCCATCTCCCTTGCCGGCTTGAGCACTTCGTTCTCGTAGGTGTGCGCGATCGTCGTTTGGAGCGCACGGACCTCGCCGAAGCCCTGAAGGAATCGCTCGGTCACGGCGCGCAGCTCGTCGGCGGACCCCGATAGCACGGGATCCACCGCGCCACGGTTGCGCAGCGTACTGAGTACCTCGCCGTGCAGCCCGAGAATCTCCGTCAGAACTTCTTGGCTGGGCTGATTGATGTAGCGATGGATCAGGTTTTGCAGCCGGCTGGCTTCGCTTTCCAGCAATACCAGAAGCTTGTCCGATTCGCGCACCGTGCGCACATCGTCCCAGGCACGGCTGAGCACGTTGGCTCCGTTCCAGATCAGCGCGGCCAGAATGAAGGCGACCGTTGCATTGAGCGCGGCAATCAACAGCAGGCGCCACCGGATCGGCAGCACCCGCACGACGCTTTGCGTCTCCTGATCAAGGCTTCGCCGCGGCCGCGCAGTTCGCGCCGCCGACGGCTTATCCTTGAGTGCAACCAAATCCAAACTCATTGAACCTGGCGAATTCGCTCGATCAATTGACGCAGGCCCTGATCGGGGACGGTCTTTGCGTAAATCGTGTTCATCGCCTGCTCGAAGGGCGTGCGGTCGAACTCGCTGATGATGGTATTCCCGGCGGCCCGTGCCTGCTGGCGCGAACGCTCCTCCAATCCGTGCCACAGCTCGCGCATGTAGGCGCTGGACTTCCGCGCTGCATCGCGAAAGATGTCCTGGTCTTCCGCGGAGAGGCTTTCCCACGCACGCGGCGAGACGACGAGCAGTTCGGGTCCCATCGTGTGCTCCGTGAGCGTGTAGTAGGGAGCGAGCTTGTAGTGGTTCGTGGTGACGTAGGACGGCCAATTATTTTCCGCACCGTCGATCAATCGGGTGGAAAGCCCCGTCGATACTTGCCCATAAGGCAGCTGGACCGGTTCGGCGCCGAGCGCCTTGATCATCTCGACCATCAACTCCGATTGCTGCACACGAATTCGCAAGCCCTTCATGTCCGCCAAGGTGCGGATCGGCCGCACGCTGTTGTAAATGGACCGCGAGCCGGAATCGTAGAACGTCAAGCCGACAAAACCATGGCGCTGCGAGCTTGCCAGGATCTCGTCGCCGATCGCGTGATCGAGCACCTTGTGCAGATGATCAAACGAGCGGAACAGGAACGGCAGCGCGAGCACGTTTGCCGCCGGAATCAACGATCCGATCGGCGCAACATTGGTGCGATTGAGATCGATGGCGCCGACCCGCGTCTGTTCGATGGTGTCTTTCTCTTCCCCGAGCTGGCGCGAATGGAAGACGCGAATGCGGTGGCGACCCGCGGTGCGCTCCTCGACCAGGCGGGCCATGAACATGAGCGCCTGCACGGTCGGATAATCTTCCGATTGGGTATCGGCGACGCGGAATTCGCGCGCGCTTGCGAGCGCAGGTGTGGCCAAAACGGCCAGGCAGACCGCCGCCGCCCTTCTGAGATTCGCTCGCGAAATCAATTGCATGGTCCCGTGCTCGTGGGCGCACCCCGATGGCAAATCGACACTATTCGCTTCGGCCGAAGCCCGTCAATCGACGCGGCCCCCACGCAGGTTCGGCTTGCGCGCTGAACGCTTGCTGCCGCTCCTCCCCGCGAGCGGGCGCCGCGGAACGCTTGCGTCGCGAGGCCTCCGGATTGCGGCTTTCGCTGGGATGAGCGGAGCCTTATGTGCGTTAATACTGTCTGATTTTAACCGGGCGCCGCCAGGATCGGGAGAACGGCCGATGGATGAAAACTATGCCCGCTTTTCGCGGCTGCTGATCGATCGGCCGCACCCGCGGGTGCTCCGTGTCGTCATGAACAGGCCGGACAAGTTCAATGCCGTAGATGGCGAGATGCACCGCCAGCTGACCGAGATCTGGCGCGCCATCGACGCTGATGTGAGCGTGAACGCAGTGCTACTGACGGGCGCCGGCAAGGCGTTTTCGGCCGGCGGCGATCTCGACTTGCTGGATGACATGATTGCGGATGTCGATACCCGCATGCGCATTTGGAAGGAAGCGCGCGACATGGTGTACAACCTGATCAACTGCAGCAAACCCGTGGTCTCGGCGATCAACGGGCCGGCGGTGGGTGCGGGGCTGGCGCTGGCGCTGCTCGCTGACGTTTCCATTGCCGCGAGATCGGCCCGTCTCATCGACGGCCATACCAAGCTCGGCGTTGCTGCGGGTGATCATGCGGCAATCGTCTGGCCGCTTCTCTGCGGCATGGCTAAAGCCAAATATCATCTGTTGCTGTGTGAGCCGGTCACCGGTGCGGAGGCCGAGCGCATCGGACTTGTCTCGCTTGCGGTACCCGATGACGACCTGCAGGCTCGCGCAATGGATATCGCCATGCGCCTGGCAGAAGGTGCCCCCAACGCGATTCGTTCAACCAAGTATGCGCTCAATAATTGGCTGCGAATGGCCGGGCCGATCTTCGAAGCCTCGCTCGGCATGGAATTCCTCGGGTTTGGGGGAGGCGAAGCGCCGGAAGGCGCGGCGGCGCTGCGCGAAAAGCGCACGCCAAAATTTCCGCAAGCCGATGCTTGAACGTCGATATACACCAACAGCGCGGATTTCGCTGCGCTTAATCCGGGCGACGAACTGGCTGCGAGCGGCCGGACCGACATTCGAGGGTCGGGTTCATATCAATGCATGACCGTTCCGCCGTCGACCGCGATGGTCTGTCCGGTGACCAGCTGACTGGAGTCGGAGACCAGCCAGTGGACGACGCCCAGCAGATCCGATGGCGCGAGGTTTCTCGCAATCGCCTGGTTCGCCTTAATCGTATCCAGCGCCTTGTCCGCCTTCTCCGCGAAGAACTCGCGGGTGCCCTCGGTCAAGACCGCGCTCGGCGCAAGCGCATTGACACGGATGTTATCGCGGCCGAGTTCGCGGGCAAGGCCGCGGGTGAGCCCGATCACGGCCGCCTTTGACGTCGTATAATGCAGCCCGTACGGCATGCCATAAGTAGCCGCCAATGACGCCATATTGACGATGCTGCCGCCGCCGGCCTGTCGCATCGCCGGCACCACCGCCTTGCAGCAATTCCAGATGCCCTTGACGTTCACGGCCATGGCGGCGTCCCACTCGGACTCGGAGATCGTATCGAATCGGCCGCCCTTGAGGCCGCCGTAAAGCGCCGCGTTGTTGATGAGCGCATCGATGCGTCCGAACGCGTCGAGCGCGGTGCGCGCCATCGCCGTTGCAGAGGCCGCGTTCGCGACGTCGAGCTTGGCGCAGACCGCCTTGCCTTTTTCGGCCTGCACCAGGTCGAGCGTCTGCGCGCAATCGTTGACGTCCGCAAGCACCACGCGGGCGCCCAGGCCTGCCAGATGTCGCGCAAATTCCCGCCCGATGCCGCGTGCGGCGCCGGTGACCACGATGACCTTTCCCTCGATCCTCATGCTATCCCCGGCATCACTGCGTCGGTTTCACGCCGAGGTCCCTGGCAATCGCCGCGATCTTGTCGGCTGCTCCTGGATTGCCTGCCCGAGGCGCGCAGCAATGCCCGTCGCCATGGTAGATGGAACGTGCGTTCGCGCCTCCGATGCTCAATTCGCCTCGACTTTAATGTTAGCCGCCCTGATGATCGGCCACCACTTCTCGATTTCGGCCTTGTGGTAAGCGGCGAGTGCCGCCGGCGTCTGCTGCTCGCGCGTCGCGATCACCTGACCGAGGTCGGTGAGCCGTTGCCGGACTGTCGAATCGGCCAAGGTGTCCTGGACCGCGCCGTTGAGCTTGATGATGACTTCCTTGGACGTGCCCTTTTGCACCCACAAGCCGTGCCAGAACGAGATGTGCATCCCTGGCGCACCGATCTCATCCGTGGTCGGGACATCGGGTAATGCCGGCCAGCGGGTTTGGGCCATGACGGCAAAGGCCTTCATCTTGCCGCCGCGCACATAGGTCAGCGTTTGCGAGGCCTCGGCGCACATGAGATCGATCTGCCCGCCGACCAGGTCCTGCATCGCCGGCGCCCCGCCGCGATAGGGCACGAATTGGACGCGGGTGTTGGTCTTGTCTTGGAAATAAAGCCCGCACACGTGCGCCGCGCTGCCGGCACCGACGCTGGCGACCGAAGCCTTGTCCGGGTTTGCCTTGAGCCAGGCGATCAGTTCCCTGGCGTCCCTCACCGGTAACGCGTTTTTCCCGACGATCAGCATCGGTGCGAACGTGAGCAGCGAGATCGGTTCGAAATCTCTCAGCAAGTCGTATGACGTGCGGTAAAGCGCGCCCGACCCGACAAAGCTGGTCCAATTGCCAAGGGCGAGGGTGTAGCCGTCGGGCGTCGCCTGGGCGGCGCGGGTAACGCCAATGGTCGACCCGGCGCCGGTCACGTTCTCGACAACGATAGGCTGGCCGAGCGAAGCCCGCATGCCTTCGCCCAGAATCCGCCCGAGCGTGTCGGTCGGGCCGCCCGCAGGGAACGGCACGATCATTGTGATGGGACGCGATGGATAATCTTGCGCCTGCGCGCCAATGCCACATGCGAGATTGGCGCATCCCAGCGCCGCCGCGAATGCGACGGCACGCGACATCGTCTTCATCGGTTCCCTCCAGGTCTTTTGCGAAGACGATGACACGCGTCCCGCCAACGCGAAAGTCAGAAATACTGTCATTTCTCCCAAATGAGCCGCGACATTTCGCAGCCCATTGTGACGATCAGCTCATCCGATCGTCTTCCCGCGCGAGCACCTTGTCCACCATCTCGCCGGCGAGCCCAAGATAGGCCGCGGGATCGCACATCTTCTCGAGCTGTGCGCGCGAAAAGTGCCGCGAGATATCGCCATTCTGCGCCAATAGATCGACCAGCCGCTCCCCGCTGGTCGCGACCTTGCGGCAGATGTCGTAGACGAGATCGTGCGCCCGTTGCCGCCCGAGATGCGGCCCGAGCCCCATCATCACGGCCTCCGAGACGATGGTGCCGTGGGTAAGATCGAGATTGGCGCGCATGCGCTCGGCGTCCACTTCCAGTCCCGATAGCATAAGCTTGGTCTGCGCGAGCGCGCCCGAGCTCAGGAGAAAGATTTCCGGCAGCGAGATCCATTCGATCTCCCACGGGCCGGTCGAGCGTTCGTGGTCGGCAACCGCCGCTTCGAGCAGCGCGGCGACGTGCTGGCGCACCAGCGCGACGGTCGAATGAATATAAAGGCACGAGATCGGATTGCGCTTCTGCGGCATGGTGCTCGACGAGCCGCGGCCCTCGTGGAATGGCTCGTAGACCTCGGCTACCTCGGTTTGCATGAGAAGCTTCACGTCCATGGAAATCTTGCCGAGCGTCCCGGTGAGAAGGCCGAGAAAGCAAGCGACCTCGCCGATGCGGTCGCGCACGGTGTGCCAGGCGATCTCCGGCTGGCCGAGGCCGAGCTCGCGCATCAGCTCGGCTTGCACTTTGAGGCCGTCGCGGCCGAGCGACGCCAAGGTTCCGACCGCGCCACCGAATTCGCCCACCAGGACGCGCGGCCGCAGCTGCGCCAGCCGCTCGCGGTGGCGCTGCATCGCGGCGAGCAACGCCGCCATTTTGAAGCCGAAGGTGAGGGGCACGGCTTGCTGCAGATTGCTGCGGCCGGCCATCGGAGTATCTCGGTAGCGCCGGGACAGATCGGCCAGCGCACCGGCAATCGCCTCCATGTCCTTTTCGACGAGATCGAGCGCGTCGCGGATCTGCAGGACCACGGTGGTGTCGGTGATGTCCTGCGTGGTGGCACCCCAATGGCACCATTCGCCAAGACCCTCGGCGCATAAATCGACGATTTGCTGCACGATGCCGAGGATCGGATAACCGATGCGCTCGGTCTGGTTCTTTAGGCGCGTGAAATCGATGTTCTCGATCCGGGATTGGCGCACGATCTCGCGCGCGGCGTTCTCCGGAATGATGCCCAGGCGAGCCTGCGCGCGGGCGAGCGCGGCCTCGATCGCGAGGCAATAGTCGGTCCTCGCTTCGTCGGAAAAAATCCGCCGCATCTCCGGCGTGGTGAATATGTCGCAAAAGATGGACGAGTCGAGCGCAGTCGCGGCCATGTTGTCTCTCCAAATCAGCGAATCGCGAGGGCGAACGGCAAATAGGGCGCGGCCCCCGCAATCCTATCCGCTCTCGCCATCAGCTAGATGATGATGCTTGGATTGCGCAGGTTGCGATCGCAGTCGATCAGGTTGACCTGCCGGACCTGGATCACCCAGCGATCCGCGCTCTGCACGAAACGATGCCCGCACCAACCGGAGAGAAATCGCGTTCCGTCCACGCGGAACTCGCTGATGAGGAAATTGGAGCGGACCATGCGGGCGACGCCGTCTTTCGCGGCGAAAACCTCCACGTTCGAGATCATTCGGACGGTGCGGGACTTCGGCGCCTGCGACCAGGCGTATCCGGTGCGCAGACGATAGATCCGGTCTTCCATGCGCCGGCGATCATCGAACGATATGGCGATCTCGCGCCGGGGATCTCCGCCGCCGGGCGTTCCCGGCACCCAGTAGATGCATTCGGGCGCATACATCGCCAGCCATTCGTCGAAGCGCAGCTCGTCGAGCAACCGCGCCTCGCGCTCGATCAGTAGCCGGAACCGGTCGCGCTCCTCTGGGGCCGTGATCGCCAGCTCCTCCCGCTGCCAATTCGTGAAGTTCTCGACCAGCTCGCGATAGAGCTCTTCGGTGACGTAATAGGAACTGATGCCGGGATCGTGGGCGGGCTGCATCTCGCGCTCACGGCTCGCGCTGGACGACGAGTTTGGGCGTCGCCTTCATCAGCCGCTTCCATTCCTTGATGTACTCGCGCATGAACACCTCGTCGGTGGCGGGCGCCATGATGATGCCGTTCGCGTCGGTCTTCACGCGGCCGGGAATGCCGAGCCCGCGATGCATGTAGATCCACTCGTCCTCTTGGCACGCGAGCCCGCGCTGGATCTCCTCGAAATTTGCGAGGTCGTCGACTTCGCCGAAATTCGGGAACTGCTCCTGGGTGCGCATGCGTAGCGCGTTGATCTCATCGACCGCGCCGCGCAGCGCGCCGTCGTCGTCGACGACGGCCGTGCCGTACCAAGTGACGTCGGTCTCGTCGACGGAGATGGGCTCGAACACCTGGATGTGGTTGCCCAGTAGCGAGAAGTTGGGAAACACGTTGATGTTGACGGGCTCGGAGGAAGCGAGGTCGAGGATTTCTTCCGCTTGGGTTCCCAGCCGGTGGCGGAGCGCTTCGGCATAATGTTCGCTGCCTGGCGCCGGGCCTTCCACCGCCCACAACCCGCCGGCACGCTTTTGAATGTTCGGTCGCTTATCCTTGAAATGATGGCCGTTGCCCATGTACGCGATGTACATCGGCGCCGTGTCGGGCGAATTCTTGTAGTAGGACATTCCCTTGTTGGCGACGTCGGCCTGGCGGTTCTCCATCTCCAACAGCGAGCGGTGCGAGAACACCACGTGGTAGCCGTCGCCGGAGTTGTCGTAGGCGAGCTTCCAGTTGCCCTTGTATTTGAGCCGGTTTGCCTCGCAGACGCGAATCTTGCCTTTGGGCTGCCGGTCGAGCCATTCGTCGATCGGCTTGGTGATGGCGCCGAGATAGTCGAGGAGCGAGAGCGCATCGGGATTGAATGTGGCAAAGATGAAACCGCGATAGCTGTCCACGCGCGGTACCTGCGCAACGTTATACTTGGAGTCGTTGAAGTCGCACGCATAGCCGTCGGGCCAAGGGACGGCGCGCAACTTTCCCGTATTGAGATAGCTCCAGCCATGATACGGGCAGGTGAATATGCGCGCCGAGCCCTTGTCCTTGCGGCATAGCGTCGTGCCGCGGTGGGTACAGCGATTGAACAGAGCACGGATCTTGCCGTGCGAGTCCCGCAACAAAATGAGCGGCCGCATTCCCAGCCGTACGGTGATGTAATCGTTGTTGGCCGGAATCTGGCTCTCGTGGCCGAGATAAACCCAAACCGCGCCGAAGATGTGGGTCATCTCCAAACTAAAGATGCCCGGGTCGGTGTAGATCAGGCGGTGGACGCGATCCTCTTGGACCAGCTCATCCCAGTCGTAGAGATCGGCGCCGCCTAGTCGGGGTGCGTTGAGCTTCTCCAGCATGGCCTCGATCTCCACTGGTTCGCCGCCGCAGCCGTGCCCCTGCCGGCTCGTCGCCATGATGACTCCGCCTAGAAAAAATCGAAATACTCATTCTGCTCCCAGGCCGTCGGCTCGCCGTCCTCCCGCGCAGCGGTGTCCTTGAGCCATTGGGCAAAGCGGCCCGCCTCGTTGCGCTTGAGCTTGAGGAAATAATCGATGAATACGTCTCCGAGTTCTGCGCGAAATAACGGTTCGCGCTCGAGCGCGTCCAACGCGGCCGGCAAATTCGTGGGCAGCATCGGCAGCTTGGCGTTGTAGGGATCCTCCTCCGGCGGTCCTGGATCGAGCTTGTGCTCGACACCGTCGAGGCCGGCGACGATCTGCGACAGGATAAAGAGATAGGGATTGGCGGCGGGCTCGCCGATCCGGTTCTCCAAACGCGTGGCCTGATCTCCCGGCGCGCCCAGCACGCGGATCATGACGCCGCGGTGGTCGTAACACCACGACGCGCGATCGGGCGCAAGCGAGTTCGGCCGAAATCGCCGATAGCCGTTGACCGTCGGCGTCGCAAACGCGGTGGCGGGCGCGGCATATTTCAGCAAGCCGGCCAGATACGCGCGACCGAGCGGCGACAGATATTCCTGCGCGTGCTCCGGCATGAACATGTTGCGTCCGCTCTTGCCGTCGACAAGCGACTGATGCAGGTGCCAGCCGCTGGAGTAATAGCCTTTGAGCGTTGGCCGACACATGAAGGTGGCGAAATGCCCCATTCGGCGACAAATTTGCCGCGCCGCCGTGCGAAACAGCAGCGCGTGGTCGGCCGCTTCCAGCGCCGGTCGCGCCGCGAACGTGCACTCGAGCTGGCCCGGTCCCCACTCGTTCTCGATCGATCGCAGCGGCAATCCGATCTTGGCGAAATGATCGGCGAGCGCGGAGAGCATCGGCTGCATCAAATCCATGTTGGATTCGGAATGGTAGGAAAAGCCGGGCTCGGCCGGCGCCGTCTTGATCGGCTGCCCGCGCACGCCGGGGAAGCCGATATTGTGGTCGGAGAGCTCGTCCTGCGCGACGCGCAGTAGATACCACTCGATTTCGAGGCCCACGATCAGGGCCATGCCGTCCTTCGCAAGCCGCTCGACTTGTCTGCGCAACAGGTGCCGCGGCGAGAAATGAAACGGCACGCCGCTGTTGAAATATTCATCGCACAGTACCCAGCCGACGCCGGGCGCCCAGGGCAGCGCGCGAAAGGTGGAAGGGTCGGGAACGATGGTGAGGTTGGGAGAGCCGGTCATCTCGATAAGCCCCATCCCGCCGCCGCGTGTGAACGAGGCGAAGGTGCGGGCATTGGCGGAATCGAGCGTGGTGGTGGCGACGTTGATGTTGTAACCGGTCTCAAGCGCGGCGAGGAACGCCGGCACGGTCACCGCTTTGGCGCGCGCGGCACCGTGCGGATCGGCCCAGGCAAGGCGCACGAGATGGAGATTGTCCTTCTCGACCCTGCGCTTGAGATCTTCGGCTTGCCGTCGCTGCTCCTCGGTCCACAGACCGTGCCTTGCGATGAATGCGAGGGGCTTTTTCACTTCCGCCATTCCGTGGGAGGCAGCGCGAGCGGCGCAATCTAGATGATGCCATGTTGTCGATCCAGATCGCGAGTTCTCTGTTTAACTTCATTGCTAACGTCGTAGCAGCAGAGGTCCGTTCTTCCCGGCGAAAGCGCTAATCCAGGGCCAAGAGCCAGATCCCCGTTTTCGCGGGGAGAGCGGAAGCATTGCTTGAGATAGCACCGAGCGCGCCGCGACAGCGTCACGCGGTCCGCGCCATTGACGCAAGAAGCGCCTGCCGATTTGATCCTGCCATTGCACCGCAACGCCGTGAGGATCACGCATGAGAATCGGTGCGCCGAAGGATTTCTGGGCGGGCGTGATGTTCTGTGGCTTCGCCGCCGTCGCCATCTTCACCGCGCGCGGATATGCCTTGGGGACCGCAGGCAAGATGGGACCAGGCTATTTTCCGCTGCTGCTCGCGGCCTTGCTCGCGGCGCTCGGGGCGACCTTGATCGCGCGCTCGGTCGTGCTCACCGGCGAGCCGGTCTCGCGTTTTCATGTCGTGCCGCTGGCGGTGATTGCAGCCGCGGTATGCCTGTTCGGGATGCTGATCGAGCCGCTTGGTCTTGTCGTTTCGCTCGCCGTCTTGACGCTGATGTCGGCCTGGGCAGGGGCGCAGTTTCGCCTGGCGGAAGGGCTCGCATTGGCGGCGGCGCTCATCGTCTTCTCGGTCGGGGTTTTTGTCTATGTGCTCGGCCTGGTCCTTGCTTTCCTCGGCGCCATTCTGGTGGTGCGATCGGTGGTGATCGCCGGCGAGCCGGTCGGGCGCCTGCAGCTCCGCCCGCTCGCCGTCATTGCCGCGGGCGTCGTCCTGTTCGCCC
>DASQXF010000111.1:0-10936 GCA_035639895.1 Xanthobacteraceae bacterium | reverse complement strand
ACGCAGCCTCTGCGCCGCCCGAAGGACGCGCAAAGAGCGCGCCCTTTTTTTGTGCCTTCTGCCCAGAGCTCGCCGAGCGATATGCCCAAGCGGACCGACATCTCCTCGATCCTGATCATCGGCGCGGGGCCGATCGTCATCGGGCAGGCCTGCGAGTTCGACTATTCCGGCACGCAAGCGGTCAAGGCGCTCAAAGCCGAGGGTTATCGAATCGTCCTGGTCAACTCCAATCCGGCGACGATCATGACCGACCCCGATCTCGCCGACGCTACCTATATCGAGCCGATCACGCCCGAGATCGTCGCCAAGATCATCGAGAAGGAGCGCCATGTCGTTGCCGGCGGCTTCGGACTGCTGCCCACCATGGGCGGGCAGACCGCACTCAACACCGCGCTCTCGCTCAACCGGATGGGAGTGCTGGCGCGCCTCGACGTCACCATGATCGGCGCCACCGCCCAAGCCATCGACAAGGCCGAAGACCGCGAGCTGTTTCGCGAGGCGATGCACCGCATCGGGCTCGAGACGCCGCGCTCCAAGCAGGTCAAGACGCTGATCAACGCGCTCGCGGCGCTCGAGGAGATCGGCCTGCCCGCCATCATCCGCCCCTCGTTCACGCTCGGCGGCACCGGCGGCGGCATCGCCTATACCAAGGCCGAGTTCATCGACATCGTCGAGCGCGGCATCGATGCCTCGCCGACCAACGAGGTGCTGATCGAGGAATCGGTGCTGGGATGGAAAGAGTTCGAGATGGAGGTGGTGCGCGACAAGCACGACAATTGCATCATCGTCTGCTCGATCGAGAACCTCGATCCGATGGGCGTGCATACCGGCGATTCGATCACGATCGCGCCCGCGCTTACCCTCACCGACAAAGAGTATCAGATCATGCGCGACGCCTCGATCGCGGTGCTGCGCGAGATCGGGGTCGAGACCGGCGGCTCGAACGTACAGTTCGCGGTCAATCCGGCGGACGGGCGGCTGGTGATCATCGAGATGAATCCGCGCGTGTCGCGCTCCTCCGCGCTCGCCTCCAAAGCGACCGGCTTCCCGATCGCCAAGGTCGCCGCCAAGCTCGCCGTCGGCTACACGCTCGACGAGATCGCCAACGACATTACCGGCGGCGCTACCCCCGCTTCGTTCGAGCCGACCATCGATTATGTGGTCACCAAAATCCCGCGCTTCGCGTTCGAGAAGTTTCCCGGCGCCGATCCGATCCTGACCACCTCGATGAAATCGGTCGGCGAGGCGATGGCGATCGGGCGCACGTTTCAGGAGAGCCTGCAGAAAGCGCTGCGCTCGCTGGAGAACGGCTTCACCGGCCTCGACGAAATCACGATCTCGGGACTCGGCCAGGGCGACGACAAGAACGCGGTGCGCGCGGCGCTCGGCACGCCCACGCCCGAGCGCATCCTCAAGGTGGCGCAAGCGATGCGGCTCGGTTTCTCCGACCAGGACATCCACGCCTCGTGCAAGATCGATCCCTGGTTCCTGGGCGAAATTCGCGGCCTCATCGAAGCGGAGGCGGAGATCCGCGCCAAGGGGCTACCGTCGAGCGCGGGGGCGTTGCGTCGCCTCAAGGCCATGGGATTTTCCGACGCCCGGCTCGGCAAGCTCACCGGCGTGCCCCCCGCGACCGTCACGCAGCGCCGCCGCGCGCTAGGCGTGCGGCCGGTGTTCAAACGGATCGACAGCTGCGCCGCGGAGTTCGCTTCGCCCACCGCATACATGTACTCGACCTACGCGGCCCCGTTCGCCGGCCCACCGGTCTGCGAGGCTGCGCCGTCGGACAAGAACAAGGTCGTGATTCTGGGCGGTGGGCCCAACCGCATCGGACAGGGCATCGAGTTCGATTATTGCTGCTGCCACGCCGCCTTCGCGCTCAAGGAGGCTGGCTACGAGACCATCATGGTCAATTGCAATCCGGAGACGGTCTCCACCGACTATGACACCTCTGATCGGCTCTACTTCGAGCCACTAACCGCCGAGGACGTGCTCGAGATCATCGAGACCGAACGTTGCAACGGACATCTGCGCGGCGTCATCGTGCAATTCGGGGGCCAGACGCCGCTCAAGCTCGCCGAGCCGCTGGAACAAGCAAAGGTCCCGATCTTGGGCACTTCGCCCGATATGATCGATCTCGCCGAGGACCGCGATCGGTTCAAGAAGTTGCTCGACAAGCTCAAGCTGCGTCAGCCCACCAGCGGTGTCGCCACGAGCCCGAAGCAGGCGCGCGTAATAGCCGCGGAAGTTGGCTATCCTATCGTCATCCGGCCGTCCTACGTGCTCGGCGGACGCGCCATGGAAATCGTCGCCGACGCCGGCCAGCTCGAGCGCTATATCGCGCGCCTTGCCGACGATCTCGACCGCCCCTCCGAGCTCGTGGTCTCGCCGAAGCGTCCGCTGCTGATCGACCGATATCTCTCCGACGCCATTGAAGTTGACGTCGACTGCCTCGCCGACGGCAAGGACACGACCATCGTCGGCATCATGGAGCACATCGAAGAAGCCGGCATCCATTCGGGCGATAGCGCCTGCGCACTGCCGCCGCATTCGCTCGGGAAGGCTGCGATCGCCGAGCTCGAGCGTCAGACGCGCGCGCTCGCGCTTGCGCTCAAAGTCGGCGGTCTGATGAACGTGCAATACGCCATTAAGAACGGCGACATCTACGTGCTCGAGGTCAATCCGCGGGCCTCGCGCACGGTGCCTTTCGTCGCCAAGGTGGTGGGCCTTCCGGTGGCCAAGATCGCTGCCCGGATCATGGCCGGGGAGACGCTGGCCAGTTTCGAGCTCGAGCCGCCGGCATTTGACCACATCGGCGTCAAGGAGGCGGTGTTTCCGTTCGCCCGCTTCCCCGGCGTGGACACCGTGCTCGGGCCGGAGATGAAATCGACCGGCGAGGTGATGGGCATCGACCGCAACTTCGCCGTCGCCTTTGCCAAGAGCCAGATCGGTGGGGGTTCGCGGCTGCCGCGCACGGGCACCGTGTTCGTCTCGGTGCGCGATGCGGACAAGCCCCGCGTGCTGGAGGCCGTTCGCCTTCTGGTCTCCCTCGGGTTCCGGATCATCGCGACCTCCGGCACTCAGCGCTATCTGGCCGAACAGGGGCTGCCGGCCGGCCGCATCAACAAAGTGCTGGAAGGCCGGCCCCATATCGTCGATGCTATCGCAAACGGGGAGGTTCAGCTGGTCTTCAACACCACCGAGGGGGCCACCGCCTTGGCCGATAGCCGCTCGCTGCGGCGCGCGGCCCTCTTGCATAAAGTGCCGTACTACACCACTCTTTCCGGGGCCGTCGCCGCAGCGCAGGGAATTAAAGCCTACCTCGGGGGTGACCTCGAGGTGCGCGCGCTGCAGAGCTATTTCGGCAGCAAGGCCGCATCCGGACAACGGGGCCCGGCTGCCTGACGGTGTTTGGGACAGGGTTCAGGGTCGCGTGGCCGAACGACGCTTCGGCCCGCGATCGGAACTATTGTCTCTTGGCTGAAGTCGGAGGTTCGAAGGAACAAATGGACAAGATCCCGATGACGGCAGAGGGCTATGCCGCACTCGAGACCGAGCTCAAGCACCGCCAGCAAGTCGAGCGGCCTCGTATCATTCAGCAAATTACCGACGCGCGCACGCACGGCGATCTGTCGGAGAATGCCGAATACCACGCCGCCAAGGAAACCCAGTCGCACAACGAGACCCGCATCGCCGAACTCGAGGACAAGCTCGCGCGCGCCGAGGTCATCGACGTGTCGAAGCTGTCCGGCGACACCATCAAATTCGGCGCGACGGTGACGCTCATCGACGAGGACACTGACAAGAAACAGGTATGGCAGCTCGTCGGCGAACCGGAAGCCGACGCCAAGAAAGGCAAGATCTCGATCACCTCACCGCTTGCCCGCGCACTCATCGGCAAGGGCAAAGGCACGAGCGTCGAGGTGATGACGCCGAGCGGAGCCAAGGCCTACGAGATCAAGAAGGTCGAGTGGCGCTAGCCGGCGCACCTGCTGTTTCCAGGGCATTCTCCAGGCCCGTCATGCGCGGGCGGCAGCGCGTCGAAGACGCGCGTGAACGCGCTTATGCCCGCGCATCTATCTTCTTCGCAAGAAGTTCGGCGAAGATCGATGGATTGCACCGCAACTCGGGCCTGCCCGAGTTGCCCAGTGTATATGTGCCGCAACTCGGGCAAACCCGACTTGCGGGGTCGAGCCCGGCAATGACGAAAATAGCCGCGGGGTTGCGCGGAGACGACCGAACCAATTCGGGGGACATGGCATGAAGTTCGGCGTGTTCGATCACATGGACGATGCGGGCGGCCCGCTCGCCCAGCTCTACGGCGGGCGGCTCGATCTGGTCGAAGCCTATGATCGAGCCGGTATCTACGGCTATCACCTCGCCGAGCACCATTCGACCCCGCTCGGCTGCGCCGCCTCGCCGGGCCTCTTCCTTGCAGGGTTGACGCAGCGAACCCGGACGCTGCGTTTCGGTCCCCTCGTTTATCTGTTGCCGTTCTACCATCCGCTGCGCCTGATCGAGGAAATCTGCATGCTCGATCAGATGAGCGGCGGCCGGCTCGAACTGGGGATCGGGCGGGGCGTCTCGCCGTTCGAGACACGCGCGTACGGGCTCGACTTCGCGCAGACCAGCGAAATCTACCACGAGGCGTTCCAACTCATCCTCAAGGGCCTGACATCCGACGAGTTGACCTTCGAAGGCAAGCACTACCAGTTTCGCAACGTGCCGATGATCCTGCGGCCGTTGCAACGCCCGCATCCGCCGCTGTGGTACGGAATCACGATCCCGGAGAACGCCGATTGGCCGGCGGCGAACGATGTGAACATCGTGACGATCGCGCTGCGCCCGATGGTCCGCCTCATCCTTGATCGCTATCGCGCCGAGCGTAGCCGGCTCGGCAAGACGCATCCCGCATTCATGGGCGTGGCGCGTCATGTGGTGGTGGCGGATACCGACGAGGCCGCGCTCAGCATCGCACGTCGCGCCTATCCGCGCTGGCGCAGCAATTTCCGCTGGCTGTTCGCGCGGCATGGCGCGGAGCCGCGCATCGCGGCACTTTATCCACCGACGTTCGACGATCTCGCCGCGATCGACAATGGGATTGCCGGATCGCCCCGCACCGTCCGGGAGTTCATCGCGGCGGAGGTCGAGGCGACGGGCAGCAATTACTTCGTGTCGTGGCTGGCGTTCGGCGACATGACGCTTGCGGAATCGCTGCGTTCGCTCGAACTTCTCTCGCGCGAGGTGATGCCGGCCTTCGCGAGCGCGCCCACCGCCGCCGCGCAGTGAACGGCGCCACGCCGTTTCATGTGAACGTCATTCCGGGGCGCGAGCGAAGCTCGCGAACCCGGAATCCATAACCCAAGGTCGGTGGTTATGGATTCCGGCTCTCGCCGCTAACGGGACCCCACGAAAATGGCCGTCTCGCAGCATTCGCTCTAGCGAGCTACGGTTTCGGCCATTTTCGTGGGAGCCCGCGCGGCTCGGCCGGAATGACCAACGAAGGGTATCGCGCCGAAATCTTCAGCGGGCCTTCGTCTCCATTGGTACCATTGCCGCGTCCTTGGAATTGTGCAGCGTCAGGGATGTCTTGACGTTGCGCACGTGCGGCGCCGCGGTGAGTTCGGCGACGAAAGCCTGGAACGTCTTGAGATCCGGCGCCACGCACTTAAGGATAAAATCGATCTCGCCGGAGAGCATCCAGCATTCGCGCACCAGCGGCTGAGCGCGCACGAAGTCTTCGAAAGCCTTCAGGTCGGCATCCGCCTGGCTGGTCAGGTGCACCATGGCGAACACGGTCACCTCATAGCCGAGAAGCTTCTCGTCGAGCAGTGCACGATAGCCTTTGATGTAGCCGGCCTGTTCGAGCGCGCGTACCCGCCGCAGACAAGGTGGAGCCGAGATGCCGACTCGACGCGCAAGCTCGACATTGGTCATGCGGCCATCCTCTTGCAGCTCCCTGAGAATCTGCCGGTCGATGGTATCGAGACGAGCGCCCACGGGAATGCTCCGGATTCGCTGTTGCTCGGGCGCATTGTTAGCAACAGCGCCCTGCCGGCTGCGAAAGATTCTTGCCCAAACGGTATGATTTCACCTACCGATACACAGGCGCTTCACAAAGCTGTGGTCCCTGATCTGCATATCTTGCATGGCTCCCGCAAAGCCATAAATTGTGCAGAGCGGCAATGCGCAAATTCCGAGCCCACGTCTCGGTGGCGCCCTTGGGGGAGCGGTAGCCGCGTGGATGGCGCGCCGCCAAAGTTGGAGCAGCGCAGAACGGGGCGAGGTGCCTGCAACAGCGCTGCTTTGCCGCGCGCTTTCGCGTTGAGCGCAGAACGAGGTTTCGATGGGCAAGATCAACCGCGCCAAAATCGTCATCATCGGCTCCGGGGCCGCCGGCTACACGGCTGCGATCTATGCCGCCCGCGCCATGCTCGAGCCGATCTTGATTCAGGGCATCCAGCCCGGCGGTCAGCTCACCATCACCACCGATGTCGAGAACTATCCGGGCTTCGCCGATGTCATCCAGGGCCCCTGGCTGATGCAGCAGATGCAAAAGCAGGCCGAGCATGTCGGGACCAAGCTCGTCGCCGACCATGTGAGCAAAGTCGATCTCCACCGCAGGCCGTTCCGGATCGAATGCGACTCCGGCGACCAGTACGTCGCCGACAGCGTGATCGTGGCGACCGGCGCACAGGCGCGATGGCTCAATTTGCCGTCCGAGCAGAAATTCAAGGGCTATGGCGTTTCCGCCTGCGCGACCTGCGATGGCTTCTTCTACCGCGGCAAGGAGGTGCTGGTGATCGGCGGCGGCAACACCGCGGTCGAGGAGGCGCTGTTCCTCACCAATTTCGCTTCGAGCGTCACGATCATGCACCGCCGCGACAGTTTCCGCGCGGAGAAGATTCTGCAGGATCGGCTGTTCAAGAATCCGAAGATTTCGGTGATCTGGGACACCGTGCTGGAAGACGTGCTGGGCGAGGAAAATCCGCTCAAGGTGAAGGGAGCGCTCCTGCGCAACGTCAAAACCGGAGCGCTCACCGAGCGAAAGGCGGACGGCGTCTTCGTCGCCATCGGCCACAGCCCCGCCTCCGAGCTGTTCGTTGGGCAATTGGATATGAAGCCCTCCGGCTACATCAAGACCGCGCCGTTCTCGACGGCGACTTCGGTGGCGGGCGTGTTCGCCGCCGGCGACGTCACGGACGATGTTTACCGCCAGGCAGTGACCGCTGCCGGGCAGGGCTGCATGGCAGCGCTCGAAGCCGAGCGCTTCCTCGCATTGCAGGGGGAGGCGGAGCCGGCGGTCGCGGCGGAGTGAAAGCTTGGACGCGCACATGAGCATGGATTGGGACAAACTCAAGGTTTTCCACGCCGCCGCCGAGGCCGGCAGCTTCACGCATGCCGGCGAGCAGCTCGGGCTCTCGCAATCAGCGGTGTCGCGACAGGTGTCGGCCCTCGAGCAGGAGCTGGGCGTCTCGCTGTTCCACCGCCATGCGCGCGGCCTCATTCTGACCGAGCAGGGCGAGTTGCTCCATCACACCGCGCACGACGTGTTCATGAAGCTCGAAGCGGCGCGCGCCAAGCTCACCGATAGCCGCGAGCGGCCGAACGGGGAGCTCCGCGTGACGACGACGCCCGGCATAGGCGTGCATTGGCTCACCCCGCGCTTGGGCGAGTTCGTCGACCTTTATCCCGACGTTCAGGTCACGCTGCTCACCACGGACGAGGAACTCGACCTGGCGATGCGCGAGGCGGATGTGGCGATTCGCTTGCGTCTGCCGACGCAACCGGATTTGATCCAGCGCAAGCTGTTCTCCGTGCGCTTTCATGCCTACGCCTCACCGGAATACATCAAGCGCTACGGTACGCCGCGCACGCTCGACGACCTCGACAACCATCGCATCTTGTTGTTGGGCGGCAGCACCGTGCCGAATTATCTCGAGAACCGGCGCTGGCTGATCGAGGTCGCGCGCAACGGCAAGGGTCCGCGCACCCCGGCGCTGACCATCAACAACGTGCTCGGCGTTCTGCGCGCGTGTCAGCGCGGCATCGGCGTCGCCCTGCTGCCGGATTACCTAGTCGAGGAAAATGGCGGCTTGGTTCAATTGTTCGGCGAGTCCGATACCATCGCCCTCGACGCCTATTTCGTTTATCCGGAAGAGCTCAAGACCGTGGCGCGGGTGCAGGTGTTCCGCGACTTTCTGGTCGCCAAAGCGCAACGCTGGCATTTCTAAGCGTGAAATGGTCGCGCCGCGACCGCGACATGTCGCCGCCTCACGGCTACCGCATGGCTGGCATGCAACCCTTTGCGTTGTGTGGAAAAATCGCCGCGGCATACTGCGCCTCACTGGCGGTCGCGGTTGCCCATCCTCCCAGATTGCAATCGTAGCGCCGTCAGCTGTTCCCCTCTGGAAGGTGATTGTCGGCCCCCGCGCCGACAAACTAAAACCGGACCCGCAAGGGTCCGGTTTTTCTTTGGGTCGCCCGCGCGCATGCTTGCGCGGCGACCGCCCCCACCTTACGTTGGCCATGTTGCGAAACGCGAGCAAGGCGACCCATGGCCTGGACAACCCCAACCCTCGTTGAGATCTGCATCGGCCTGGAGATCAACGGGTATTTGCCGGCCGAGCTCTGATCCGGCCCATTTGCGTCGATCGTGAATGGGGCGACTGACCGCCCTGGTGCTGGGTTCGGCGGCGGGAGGAGGCTTTCCGCAGTGGAATTGTCGCTGTCCGACATGCCGTTTGGCATGGGCCGGTGACGCGCGCGTGCGGCCGCGCACGCAGGCAAGCCTCGCAGTCAGCGCCGATGCCGAAAACTGGGTTTTGATCAACGCCTCTCCCGACCTTCCCCAACAACTCCGCCAAACGAAGGCCCTGCATCCGCATAACGGGATCCGCGGAAGCCCCATCAAAGCAGTATTGCTCACTGGCGCCGAGATCGATCAGGTCGCGGGCCTACTGAGTCTGCGCGAGCGCGAGCCCTTCCTGCTGTGCGCCACCGCAGTCACGCTGGCTACGCTCGCAGAGAACGCCATGTTCGGCGTATTGACGCCCGAGGTGGTGACTCGCAAGGCGCTCGTTCCCGGCGCCCCGCTTGCACTTCCCGGCGGACTGCAGGTTGAGCTGTTCACGGTGCCGGGCAAGGTGCCGCTCTACCTTGAAGGCGAAAATCCGGCCACCGCGAGCGAAACGGCCGCCAATGTGGGCGTGGAGATTTGCGCCGACAAGGCACGCTTGCTCTATATCCCCGGCGCCGCCGCGTTGACCGCGACGATGAGGGCACGGATGGAAGGAGCCGATGTCGTTTTTTTCGACGGCACGCTTTTCCGCGACGATGAGATGATCGCGAGCGGGACTGGTTCCAAGACCGGGCGGCGCATGGGCCACATGCCGATCGATGGTGAAGACGGCTCGCTTGCCGAACTCGAGGCCATCGCCGCCCGGCGCGTCTACGTACACATCAACAACACCAATCCGATCCTCATCTCCGGTTCGCCGGAGCGCATGCACGTGGAGCGCGCCGGCTGGGAGGTTGCGGAAGACGGAATGGAGATTGCGCTGTGAAGCCGATGACGCCTTGCGAGCTGGAGGCGCAGCTGCGCGACATCGGCGCGCGGCGCTATCATCGCCTGCATCCGTTCCATGCGCTGTTGCACGGCGGCAAGTGCACGAAAGGCCAGGTCCAAGCTTGGGCGCTCAACCGCTACTATTATCAGGCGATGATCCCGGTGAAGGACGCGGCCCTGATCGCGCGCTGCGATGATCCCGCACTGCGCCGGGAGTGGCGGCGACGCCTCGTCGACCATGACGGCGAAAGCGAAGGCGACGGCGGCATTGCGCGCTGGCTCAAGCTGACCGACGGGCTCGGGCTCGAGCGCGACTACGTTGTTTCTCTGGCCGGATTGCTTCCGGCGACGCGGTTTGCGGTCGAGGCCTATGTGCACTTCGTCCGCGAGAAAACGCTGCTCGAGGCCGTCGCCTCCTCGCTCACCGAGTTGTTTTCGCCGCAAATCATCAGCGAGCGGCTCGCAGGCATGCTCGAGAGCTACGATTTCGTCAGCGTCGACACGCTCGCTTACTTCTCGCAGCGCCCGCCGCTCGCGCAACGCGACTCCGAGTTCGCGCTCGATTATGTCAAGCATCACGCCCGGACCCCGGATACCCAGCAGGCCGCGCTCAAGGCGCTCGAATTCAAATGCGACGTCCTATGGTCGATGCTGGATGCGCTCTACCATGCCTATGTGGCGCCGAAGCACATTCCGCCCGGCGCCTTCGTGCCGAACGACTGGAGCAGCGCCTGAGCGACCCAAGCGCCCTCATCGCCCCCGAGGCGAGGCCACGGCTGCCGCGCGGCGTACGCCTCGTTCACAACGAGGCGCAAGGCGGATGGGTTCTGCTCGCGCCCGAACGGATCTTCAAGGCGGATGCGATCGCGGCCGAAATCATCAAGCGCTGCACCGGCGAGATGACCTTCGGCGAACTCGTCGACGATCTCGCGAAGCGCTACGCGGCACCGCGGGAGAAAATCCTCGCGGACGTCGGTACGCTGTTGCGCGGCTTGGCCGACAAAAAGCTCCTGGAGTTGTGACAACAGTCCGCACAAAGTCCGACTGGCCCTTCCGGGGCGGGGACAGGAGCAGGCAAGTCTACGCAGCCTGCGCAAGCTTGGCTGCGTACCCGCGATCCCGGCCATGCGCGGGTCGCAGAGCTTGCGGCGGTCCAAACCGATGCCGCTTATGCCTATCGGCGCATGTGACGCACGTAAAACACGCGGGATTGATCGCCTCAGAAGCTGCGGCGTCTGATATCTGGTCCGTCATGCAGCATGTGCTATCGTACCTCCCGGCATAGCACTGCGGCAGGCGGCTCGAGCATACTGAAAATGTAATCCATTGGAGGAAGCCCATGTCGTTCGATCCTATGTCCTTCACCCG
>DASQXF010000110.1:0-7917 GCA_035639895.1 Xanthobacteraceae bacterium | reverse complement strand
GGCGCGATCTCGTCTGCCGCGTGATAGCAGCCGAAGCCGAAGCGAATACGTTCGCCGCGCACGTCGGTGACGATGTTGGCGCGCGCGAGCCGATCGTGAAGCGCTTGCGCGCTCGGCAATTCGAAGGTGAGAAAATGGCCGCGCGCGGTGCCATCCGCAACCGGCGTCACCAAGCGGGCAGCGCAGAGCGGCTTGACCTTGGCGCGCGCGAGCTCGGCGAGGAACAGCGCTTGCAGCGCCAGCACGTGATCGTGGATCGCCTCGATCGTCAGCCCGATCTCCTCCATCCAGTCGAATACCGCGGCGAGCCGGTAGAGGCCGCTCGGATCGAAGGTCGCGCCCATGAAGCGGCTGCCATCGGTGCCATAGGCGAGGCCACCGCCGCCGCCGTCGCGCAGCGTGCCGAACGCGGCAAACCACCCGGTGTCGCGCGGCCGCATGGCAAAACCTGGCGGGCAGTGCATGAAGCAGACGCCCTCGCCCGCCATTGCATATTTGTAACCGCCGGCGAGATAGAACGCACGATCGCCGCTCGCCGCGAACGCGGTCGGCAACGCCATGAAGCCGTGGTAGCCGTCAAACACGACGAGGGTCTGCGCATCGCGGACCGCGCGCGAGATGGCATCGAGCGATCCCACCGTTGCAGCCGAGTTGAAGAAAACCTGACTGACGTAGACGAGATCATGGCCGCCGGAGCGCGCCGCGGACGAAAAGCGCTCGCCGAAGCTATCGAAGGGCTCGGCGGGTATACGCGCGACGGCGACGAGGGCATCTTCTTCGAGGCGGGCGATCTGGCGCGTAAAGGAATGGAATTCGCTGTCGCTCGTGAGAATACGTACGCTTTTCGCTGGCGGCAGCGCCGAGAGCAGGCGTCGGAGGAAATCGTGCGTGTTGGGCGCGAACGCGATCGTTGACGGATCGGGCAACTCGAGCCTGGCGGCTATGCCGCGCTGTACGCGCGGAATCAATTCGCCGAAGATCGTCTCCCATTTGTTGTCGGCCAGCCGCGCGGCATCGGTGAGCGCTTGGCGATGCGCCGCGCACGCGGCGTCCGGCCAGAAATGATGGCTGTGCGCGGCAAGATGAATGCGTCCCGGCTGCGCGGCGCGAAACTCGGCGAAATGCGCTCGCAGATCGAGCGTCATCGTCCGCTCGGTTGTGCCGTATAGCGGTAACCCATGGCGTCTTCGAGTTCGCGCGGCAGCTTGGGCAAACGCGAGCGCGGAATAAGATAGGTCGACAGCCGAAACAAATCGGAGAAGATCCGGTGCTTGGCCGCAGTGTCGCGCAAATACTCGTGGCCCGCCGAACCGCCGGTGCCGATCTTCACGCCGATCATTCGCTGCACCATGAGCGCGTGCCGGTAGCGCCACAGCGTCAGCAATTCGTCGACGTTCATCAACGCGGCCAAGAGGCGGAATGGCAGCTGCAGTACCGGCCGGTCGCGATAAACAATAATGAACAACGCCGCCTGCACCGCTGCTCGCGACATCTGCCATGGCGAAGGCTCCGATGCCGGCGCGAAGATCGCCTGGAATTCCTCGAGCGATGCCTCGATTCCTCCGGCTTCGGCCTCCCGCTGCGCGGGACTCATCGCTTGGTTCGCGCGCACGCGCGCCGCATCATCTTCGAGCATGCTGTGCACCGCCTTGCGGTATTCGCGCGAGAAATCGTAATCGGGGCGGTGCACGAAGGGTGTGCGCGAAAGCCAGCGGTCGAGCTGGTCGATGAGCTTCGCGCCGCCTTCCGCGGCGGCAATGCGGCCGCGATCGGCTTTGCTTAGCATGTCGTCGAATGATTTGCCGCCGTATTCGGAGCGGAGGGCGCGCGAAAGACCGAGCCGGATCTCGATCAACCGGAACTGGGCCGACTGGAAGCCGGAGGCCGGGAACAGGAAGTCGCGGAAATCGAGGAAGTCGAGCGGCGTCATGGTCTCCAGCACTTCGAGTTGCTGGATCAACAGCTTGAGGATTTCGTTGATGCGCTCGAGGCCATGCACGATGCGCCCGAGATACTCGTCCTCCACTACCTCCCCGCCAAAATCCAGCTGGATTCGGTCGAGCTCGTGCAGAATTTGCTTGAACCAGAGCTCGTAGGTCTGGTGCACGACGATGAACAGCATCTCATCGTGGGCGCTGCGGCCGTGCCGCGCGCTCTCCGGCGCTTGCGCGGATAGGAGCGCGGGAAGCTTCAGATAGTCGGCGTAGTACAAGGGGGAAGCAGAAGACCGAGGCATTGCGCAACCTTTCGCAGCCACGCCGAAGTAGAATCAGGCGAGCTACAAGCTCCGCTCTAGCCTCGGCGCGGCAAAATTGGCGCCTATTTCGCGCGCCTATATGTCACCTTGGCCGGCGCGCCGCCGTGCGACGGCGTGGGATTGAGGTACGTCACTTCGTCGTCGCCGTTGAACGAAAGGATGCGCGTCTGCGTGCCGCCGGTGAAATTCGGAAACGTGCTGCCTTCGACATTGACCGTGATCACGCGCGTCGGCTCGTCGATGGAATAGCTCCCGTAATAGGCGATGCTGCCTCGCACGACCGCCGTGGCCTCGTCCGGCGTCGCTGTCATTCGGTTGTTCGAGGCAAATTGCGGTAGATCGCAGCGTACCACGGTGATCATGAATCGGCCATTGGCGTCGACCATCATGGAGCCTTTCGGATTCGCGCCGTAGGGAAAGGTCTGATCCGCTTCCTCGCCGACGGTGAGCGAGACGAGAGTCCACGCTCCACGAGTCGCTCCTTGGCGGTCTTTGCCTGCGGCTCGCCCATGCATATTAAGCCAGCGGCTGCCTCAGCTCTCCAATCCCGTCGGCACGTTCTTGTTCTCGCTTTCGAGCTTCATGCCGGAGGCGAGCGCCATGGTCTCCATCAGCGCCGCGAAATCCTTTTGCAGATATTCTTCCGGGTCGGGCTTGAGGGTCGCGGCGCCGAAATGGCTTTGCAGCACCTCGCGCGCCGCCGCCGTGACCGGCATCGGCACGTCCCATTCGCGGCCGAGCGCCAAGCCGAGATCGAGGTCCTTGCGCAAAAGCTCCGGCGTGAACGTCGTGGTCCAATCGAGATTGACCAGTGCCGGCGATTTATAGCGCGTGAACATCGAGCCCATCACGCCGTTGTTCATGAAGGCGAGGAAGGCGTGGCGGGGAACGCCCATCTTATTGGCCAAGAGCGTGATCTCGATGAGATTCTCGATCACCACGCCGAGCATGACATTGTGGGCGATCTTGCAGATGCGCGCGAGCTCGCCGTCGCCCACATAGGAGACGCCGCGCGGGGCGATCGCTTCCAGCATCGGCGCCACCGTCTTGCAGGCAGCCTCGCTGCCGGAGATGACCGCGGAGAGCTTGCCCGCCTTGATGACCTTGGCATTGCCGCTCACGGGTGCTGCGACGTAATCACTGCCGAGCTGATTGAGCCGGTCGCGGACTGCAGCCGACTCCTCGACCGAGATGGTCGAGCAATCAACGAAGATCTTTGGCACCTTGCCGCCATGCCCGGTGACGCTGTTCTTGCCGAAATAGACCTGATCCAGATCCTTTCCGGTCGAAACGATGGAGAACAGCACGTCGACGTCCTTGAGCTCGAGGAGATTATCGACCACCTTGCCGCCGAGCTTCGCCAGCGGCTCGGCCTTGGCACGCGTGCGGTTCCAGATGGAGAGGTCGTAGCCGGCCTTGAGCAGCCGCTCGGCCATGGGCAATCCCATGCGGCCCACGCCGATCCAGCCGATCTTTTGCTTGTTCTCCACCATTGCAACTCTCCTTCATCCGCACCGGCCGAGTTCGGCGGTCTCCCTAGCACAGAAGAAACACGCTTGTCGTCACGGCAGACTCACGGGCGGGTTCGGCCTCATGCTCAGGAGCATCGCAGCGCGAGCAAGTCGCGCAGCTTCGGCAGCACGGTCGCGCTGCGATGCGTCTCGAAGCATGAGCGGCGCTCACTTGCCATCATCCTTCGAGACGCGCGCCACGCACATGCGCTTTATCGCTCTCGTACCTTCTTAAGCGCGCTCCTTCAGGATGAGGGCTCAGGCGCGCGCTCAGGGCAAGGGTGGAGCCGGCGGCTTGCCGAATGCCCAATCGGCAGCCCGGTTGAACAGAACGAGGGCGGTGCGGCACCAGATCAGCACGATGATAATGCGCATGAGCTGGAAGCCGGCGATCACCGTGGCATCTAACCCCAGCACCTTGCCGGTGAGCACCATTTCGGCGATGCCGGCGGGCGCCATGGCCAGCACCATAGTGGGCACCGGATATGCAAACAGCCATGCAATCGCGGCGGCGAAGGCGGCCATTGCTCCGGCCGCGAACAGCACGACCAGGCACGAGCCCAACAGCAAGCGCAACAGCCGAGTGAGAAACTCGGGCCTGAACTGGGCGCCGAGCGCGCTGCCGATCACCACCTGCGCCGCGATCAGCAGCAGGTCGGGCATGCGGCCCTCGACCCAGCCGAGATGGCTGGCGGCAGCCGCGATGAACAGCGGCGCCATCAGCCAGGCATTGGGCGAGCGCGTGCGCGAGAGCACGGTGGCGACGAGGCCCGATACGGCAAGAAGCCCAAGCAGCGGCAGCCACGGCACTACCGAAACAGCGAGCAGCGGATTGGCGGTGCCGGCGCCGGCGAATGAAATCACCAGAAATGGCGCAAAGACGACGATCAGCGCGACCCGCGTCGTCTGCGCTACCATGATCGGCTCGAGCTGTCCGCCATAGTACGGGGCGATGGTCATGGTTTCGACCACGCCCCCGGGAACGGTGGCGAAGAACGCGGTGACGCGGTCGATGCCGGTGAGCCGCATGTAAATGAGCCCGCCGATCGCTCCAATGATGGTGGAGAAAAGCGCCGCGCCGATGATCAGCGGCAGCAGCACGAGGAGCTTGGCGACAACGGCGGCGGTGAACTGGAGGCCGGTCGAGGCGCCGACCACCACCGTTCCGGCCGGGCGTCCCCACGGGATCAGCCGCACCGGCGCGCCGGCAAGCGACAGCGCCATGGTGGTAAACAGCGAGCCGAGCATCCACGGGAGCGGCAGATGCACGTAACGCGCGGCGAAGCCCCCGGCGACGCCGGCGGCGAGTGTCGCGAGGATCGTGAGGGCCGCGGCGAGGCGCTTCGGCATGCGCTGGAGAACGGTCATCCCATGCACGATGCGGTCGTAACAGCCGCGCGCGCGTAAATCCATTGTGCTCGGCGCGCGGCACGCATGCGTCGGCGGCGCGTTCGCTTGTGCTCGCGCACCCGGGATACGAGAAAGCTCGCTTGTCGGAGAGGGTGCCCCGGCCCTATCGTGAGCTTATGTCCGATCTTGCTCCCGCTACGTCGCCCCATGTCCTCACCGCCGGCACGGCGCGACATGGCGAGAGCCGGTGGCGCATCATCGCGCGCACCGCGTTTCCGTTCCTGGTCGTGGGCATCGCCTGGGAAATCACCGCTCATCTCGGCGTGTTCCCGCGCAAGCTGTTTCCGCCGCTGGAGGAAGTGGCCGCGGCGTTCGTGCGCCTCACCGCCTCGGGCGTCTTGCCGCATCACGTGCTCGACACCCTTGTGCGGCTGCTTGCCGGGTTTGTCCTGGCTGCGGCGGCGGGAATTGCGATCGGTTTCGCCATGGGGCGCTCGCGCCGCGCGGAAGACGTATTCCTGCCGCTCATCAGCATTGGCGCGCCGATCCCCGGCCTCGCTTATGCGCCGCTGTTCCTGCTCTGGTTCGGCCTCGGCAACATGACCGCGGTGCTGCTCGTCGCCTTCGTCTCCGCATTTCCCATCGTCTTCAACACGTGGACCGGCGTGAAGGCGGTCAAGGAAATCTGGGTGCGATCGGCGCAGGCGATGGGCGCGGACGACCGGCGGCTCTTGCACCACGTGATCCTGCCCGGCGCGCTGCCCTATGTGCTGACCGGCTTGCGGCTGGGCTTGGCGCAGGCCTGGCGCATTCTGGTCGGCGTGGAGATGCTCGCCGCGGTGTCGTGGGGACTCGGCTGGATGATCTTCGGCGCCCGCGAATTTCTGAACACCGACGTGATGCTCGCCGGTGTTGCCGTCATCGGCGCAATCGGGCTCGCGCTGGAAAAGCTCGTGTTCCAGAGACTCGAGCAATACACCGTCGTGCGCTGGGGGATGATGTCGTGACCGCCGCCGACGCCGGCGCCAAAGCGGGCATGGAGCGCGCGACCTCGGCTTATCGCGCCGGCCTCACGCTGCTCATCGCCGCAGCCTGTTACGAGGCGGTTGCACGCAGCGGCCTCTTTCCCGCGGCGCTGTTGCCGACGCTGCCGAAGATCGCGAGCACGCTGTGGGCCCTTCTCCTCGATGGCACCATGCTCGAGCACGCCGGCTTCACCATGTACCGCGTGCTGTTCGGGCTCGCGCTTGCGGTCGCCGTCGCGTTGCCGCTCGGAATCCTGATGGGACGCTTCCGCCCGGTCGAGAATTTCTTTCTTCCGCTCGCCAGTGCGCTGATGCCGATCCCCTCGCTCGCCTGGGTGCCCGTGTTCATTCTCTGGTTCGGACTCGGCAACGCGGTCGCTATCCTCATTGTGTTCTATGCCGCACTCTTTCCCATGCTGCTCAATGCCTGGTCGGGGGTTCGCGCCGTCAATCCGCTGTGGCTGCGCGCGGCGGGGGCGATGGGCGCCGACGAGCGGGCGCTGTTCTGGAAGGTGATCATTCCAGGCACGTCGCCCTTCATCATCACCGGGCTGCGGCAAGCATTCCTGCGGGCGTGGATCGCGGTCGTCGGCGCCGAGATGCTCGCCGCCTCGGACTGGGGACTGGGCTGGGTGATTTTCGACGCCAAGGAATTTTTGAATGCGGACGTCATGCTCGCCGCGCTCGCCGTGATCGGCGCCATCGGCTTTCTCTTCGAGCGGCTCGTTTTCGGCTCGCTCGAGCGCGCCACCGTCATGCGCTGGGGCATGGTGCGCACGGCGAAGGGATAGGAAATAGGCCCTGTCCCGGATGCGGTGCAGCGCGTAGCGGTACACCCGCTGATCCGGGACCGGACCGGATTCGGCGTCTTAACGGTCCCGGGTCCGCAGCGCATCACTTCGTGCTGCGCTGCGCCCGGGACACCCAGGAGGAAACCATGAAACGATTTTCTGCGCTGCTGCTCGCCAGCCTCGTCGTTGGCTCTGCCGTAAGCCTACCAGCCGCGGCGCAGGATTATCCCACGCGACAGATTACCTTGATCGCGCCATGGCCGGCGGGCGGGGCGGTGGACGCGCTCTGCCGCGCGGTCGCACCGCACCTCTCCGATCGCCTGGGCAAGTCGGTCGTGGTGGAGAATCGGCCGGGGGCGGGCTCGGTGATCGGGACCGCCGCGGGCGCCAAAGCCGCGCCCGACGGCTACACCATGGTCATGGCGGGCAGCGGATCGCTCGCCATCAGCGCCACGATGTACAAGAAGCTGCCCTACGATCCGGTCAAGGATTTGGTGCCGCTGGCACTCGGGGGCAGGGTTCCGTTCGTGCTCGTGGCCAATCCGTCCTTGCCGGTACGCTCGGTCGCGGATCTCGTGCAGTACGCCAAGAACAATCCCGGCAAGCTGTCCTTCGCATCGGGCGGACCCGGCTCGCCCCATCATCTCTATGGCGAACTGCTCAAGAGCATGACCGGCATCGAGATGACGCACGTGCCCTATAAGGGGAGCGCGCCGGCGCTGACCGACGTGATCGCCGGGCACGTGCCGGTGCTATTCTCAGACACCGTGCCGTCGCTGCCGCAGATCAGGGAAGGCAAGGTCCGCGCGCTCGGGGTATCGACTGCAGTCCGCCTGCCGGCGGCGCCGGACATCCCGCCGATCGCGGAGGCCGGCGTTCCCGGATTCGACGCTGCCGGCTGGGGCGTCTTCGCGGTGCCGGCCGGCACGCCGAAGGAGGTCGTGGGCAGGCTGCAAACCGCGCTCGCCGAGGTGTTGGCCTTG
>DASQXF010000109.1:0-2446 GCA_035639895.1 Xanthobacteraceae bacterium | reverse complement strand
TCAGCGTGCCGACGCTGGTCATGCACAAGCGCGACGATCAGGTGCAGCCGTTCGACGCGGGTCGCGAGCTTGCCGCCGGAATTCCCGGTGCGCGCTTCGTGGCACTGCCGGGACAAAACCACATCCCGTTGGAGCAGGACGCCGAAACCGAGCGCATGCTCGAAGAGATCAAGCTATTCGTGAAACGGTGATCAACGCTGCGGCTTCACTCCGCTTTGGCGCCTGAGAACTTCACCACCTTGGCCCACTTCTCGGTTTCCTCCACGATGAAGGCGCGGAACTCGGCGGCCGAGCCGGTCAGCATCATGCCGCCGAGGTCGGTGAGCCTCGCCTTGAGCTTGGGATCGGCCAGGCCCGCATTGATCTCCTTGTTCAGTTTCTCAATGATTTCAGCAGGCGTGTTCTTCGGCGCCCCGACCCCATACCAGGTGCTCGCCTCGTAACCCGCAACGAAATCACCGACGGTCGGAAGCTCCGGAAGCGCCTCCGAACGCGTTGCGGTCGTTACCGCCAGCGGACGCAACTGGCCGGCTTTGACGTAGCCGATGGAGGACGGCATCGGGTCGAACCCCACCTGCACCTGTCCGCCGAGGAGGTCGGTGAGCATCGGCCCCGCGCCGCGATACGGCACGTGGAGCATGTCGACGCCGGTCATCATCTTAAACAGCTCGCCGGACACATGCAGCGTCGTCCCGATCCCGCCCGAACCCATGTTGATCTTGCCGGGACGGGCTTTGGCATAGGCAATGAATTCGGCAACCGTCTTCGCCGGGACCGACGGGTGTACCTCCATGATGAGCGGCACGCGGATGATGCCGGCAACCGGCGCGATGTCGCGGATGAAATTGAAATTGAGCTTCTCGTAAAGCGTTGCGTTGATCGCATTGGTGGCGCCGACGATGAGTAGCGTATAGCCGTCCGGCAGTGCGCCAATCGTCGCTTCGACCGCGATATTGCTCCCTGCGCCGCCTCGATTCTCGATGACGATTTGCTGCCCGAGCCGCTCGGAGAGCCATTGCGCCATCACGCGTGCGGTGATGTCGGTCGGGCCGCCCGCGGGGAAGCCGACGATCAAGCGGACCGGCCGCGACGGATAGGCTTGCGCCCGCGCTCTACGCGAGCCGGTGAGCGCAGCAGCGCCCGCGGCAACATGCAGAAGGTGGCGACGGGAAAATTGCATCATGGGAAGCAAGTAGCCCGGATTGAGCGAAAGCGAAATCCGACGTCTCTGCGCAGTTAGAACCCGGGTTTCTCTGGGCTCGACCCGGCCACCAGATGGCGCTATCCCTGCCGCCCGATCGCAATCACCGCCTCGTCGGTGCGCGCTCCGTCGACGTCCCAGAACTTCTGAAAGTCGGGCCCGTCGAGATAGGCGAGCTCCTGACCGGCATTCGCGAGCGCGGTCGTAAATTCGCTCGATTGCACCGCTTTGCCGATCGCACCGCGCAACGTCGTCACGATCTCGGCAGGCGTGCCGCGCGGCGCGAAGATGCCGACCCAGAGATAGTATTCGACGTCATAGCCGAGCTCCTTAAGCGTCGGCACGTCGGGCAAGACCTTCGAGCGGGTGGCGGCGAAATTGGCGAGCGGCCGCAGCTTGCCCGCCTTGATGTGTGGCAGCGTCGCCGAGATCGTTTGGGTGGTGACCTGGGCATTGTTGCCGAGGATGGCGACGATGGCCGGGCCGCCACCGTTGGTCGGCAGATGCCGCAGCCGCAGCGGGCCCGTCGCCTTCTCGAGATACGCGAGCGGCAGATGCGACGCGCCATAGAGGCCGCCCGAGCTGAAGACGAGCGTGTCCGGATTCGCCTTGGCGCCGGCGATGAACTCCGGCAGCGTCTTGTAGGGCTGCGACTCGTTGACGAGGAGCAGCACCGGATCGGCAACAATGCGCGCGAGCGGAATGAAATGGGCGCGGGTGACCTTGGGCGGACGGCCGAACAGCTTGTCGACCTCGGCGTAACCGGAGATCCCGACGTTGTGCGACAGCAAAGTGTAGCCGTCGGGCTTGGCCGAGGCGGCGAACTGCGCGCCGACTTGGCCGGCGGCACCGGCCTTGGTTTCGACTACGACCGGCTGCTTGAGAATCGGCTCCATCGCGCTCGCGAGCGGTCGCGTCACGATGTCGTTAAGGCCACCGGGCGGGAACGCGTTGACGATAGTGATGGCATGCGTGGGAAAAGCCTCTTGTGCGAATGACGGCGCGGCCGTGAGCGCGCTCGCGGCGGTGCCGATGACGAAACGACGGCGATCCATGCGTTGCCCTTTCGAAGCCAAAGTGAGTGACGAGATTAGCAAGTAGCCCGGATTGAGCGTAGCGAAATCCGAGTCATCGCCTCCGCGTCACATTGTCGGTTGTCGTCCCCGTGAAAGCGGGACCCATATTCCAGAGGCGGTGGTTATGGGTCCCCGCTTTCACGGGGACGACAATATATGAGCTAATCAG
>DASQXF010000108.1:0-8374 GCA_035639895.1 Xanthobacteraceae bacterium | reverse complement strand
CACCGTGCGGGGATCACGGAACGTCTGGCGATAATGTCCGCCTTCGGGATGTGGCTTGAGATCGAGCAGGCGCATGACCTCGGCGGCGGAGAGCATTATGACCTCTTCGCGAAAGGTTGATTGTCTTTCGGAGATGACAATCTTACTCTGCTGGCGCGTTCCGTGCGAGGTCGTTCGCTCCGGCCGCGCCTCGAAGAAGGGGGAGACACCAGATGACGATGCATCGTTTTCAAATCGTAGCGATTGCGGCGGCGTTCTTGCTGCTGGCGGCGACCGAGCGCGGCGCACAGGCGCAAAACGAATGGGTCAGTGCGCTGCGCCAAGGCGGATACGTGATCGTCTTCCGTCACGGCGCAACGCACCAGGACCAGGCCGATACCGATCCGCTCAATCCCAAGAACGTGGCGCAGCAGCGCCAGCTCAACGAAACCGGCCGCACCAAAGCCAAGGAAATCGGCGAGGCGTTCCGCAAGCTCAGGATTCCGGTCGGCCAGGTCCAGACCAGCGTGTTCAATCGGGCGGTCGAGACCGGAACGCTCATGAATCTGGGCGAAGTGACGTCCTCGCCCGACATTACCGAGGGCGGATTGGTCGTCACTCCGATCGAGAACAATCGGCGCGCCCAGGCGCTGCGCAAGGTTGCGGCAACCGTGCCGCCCGCCGGCACCAATATCATCGTCGTCACCCACAAGCCCAATATCCTCGATGCTTTCGGCAAGGAATGGTTTGATGTGCGCGAAGGCGAGGCCTCCGTATTCCAGCCAGGCGGCGGCGGCTACAAATTGATCGTCCGCGTGCAGGCCGACGAGTGGAGCAAGCTGGCGCAAGCGGCCCCGAATTGAGGTTCTCGCGGAGCCGAAATGCGCTGCAGGTTCGCTGCCGCGCGCTCGGGCCGAGCTAGGACCTGTTCTTACGCTCGCGGATTTCGGCGAACACTTTCCACGCCGGGCCGCCCGCCAGTCCGACCGACTGCGCCACTTCCGGCACGTCCGCGCGCAGAAACGGGTTTGCCGCCTTTTCCGAGCCTATGGTCGACGGGATGGTCGGTTCCTTCGCGGCGAGAAGCTTTTCGACCTCCTTCTCGCGCGCGGTAAGCGCTGCGTTGGCGGGCTCGATGGTCTTGGCGAAGCGGACATTGGCTTTCGTATATTCGTGGCCGCAGTAGATGCGCGTCTCGTCGGGCAAGCCGCGCAGCTTGAGAAGCGACTGCCACATCATTTCCGGCGTGCCCTCGATGACGCGGCCGCAGCCGATCGAGAACAAAGTGTCGCCGACGAAAGCAAGCTTGTCTGCCGGGAAGACATAGCTGATGTGGCCCGCGGTGTGCCCCGGCGTCTCGAGCACGCGGCCTTGCAGCGAGCCGACCCGAACCTCGTCGTTCTCGCGCACGGTCACGTCGACCAGCGGAATGCGCGCGGCTTCGCCGTGCGGGGCAACCACCCGGCAAGCGTGGCGCTGCTTGAGTTCAGCGATGCCGCCGGTGTGATCCGCGTGATGATGGGTGACGAGAATGTCGCTGAGCCGCCAGCCGGTCGCCTTCAGTGCGGCCTCGATCGGTGCCGCCTCCGGCGCATCGATCGCCGCGGTCGCGCCAGTTTCGGGATCATGCAGGAGCACGCCGTAATTATCCTGGAGACACAAAAACAAACGGGTTTGCGCGGGCATATCGCTCTCCGACTGCATCAGCCCTATTGGGCCTATTAGGCACCCCGAACCGTAGCCCTGCAAGGCTGGAGAGAAGGCTCGGGCGCCCAAAAACGACGGAAAATTCATGCTACCTTTATTGCATGTCCATTGATGTCGTCGATCTGCGCAATTTCTATGCCCAGCGCCTCGGAATCGTGGCGCGTCGTTTCGTCGGGCGCGGCATTCGCAAGCGCTTTGCCGATACGCGCGGTATGAGCGTGCTGGGGATCGGCTATGCGACGCCCTATCTCGGTCTGTTTCGCGAGGAGGCGGAACGCTGCCTCGCCTTCATGCCGGCCGTCCAGGGCGTGGTCAAATGGCCGACCAACCGACCCGGTCTTGTCGCTCTGGTCGATGAGCTGGAGATGCCGCTTACCGATTCGGAGGTGGATCGGGTGCTGCTCGTGCACGCCCTTGAAATGGCACGCGACCCGATCGCTTTGCTGCGCGAGGTCTGGCGCGTGTTGGCCGCGGGCGGACGCCTTTTAATCGTGGTGCCGAACCGGCGCGGAGTATGGGCGCGCCTCGACACGACGCCGTTCGGCCACGGACGGCCCTATTCGCGCTCGCAAATCACACAGCTCTTACGCGAAGCCTGGTTCACACCCACGGGGTGGGCGGATGCCTTGCATGTTCCGCCGGTCCCGCGTGGCTGGTTCCTGCGTTCGGCCGTGGCTTGGGAGCGTGCAGGCTCGGGCGTCGCCGCGCCGTTCGCTGGCGTGCACATCGTCGAGGCGACGAAGCAGGTCTATCGTGCCATCCCGGCGCGGCGCGAGCGCGCGCGCTTGGTACCCGCGCTCGAACCGGCACTCGTACCTTCGCCCGGTCGATAGCAGTGTGCCGGAGCGGCGCCGGCAATTCACTATCCTAGCGCTGGTATCACTCGCCATGCCCGGCTTCATGCCGGGCATCCACGTCTTACTTTTTCGTTGAGCCAAAAACGGTGGATGGCCGGGACAACGGGGTCCCCGCCGACTTCTGTCGGCGGGGTGTCCCGACCCGGCCATGACGGCGCGATGATTACGTGACAAGAAAACGCCGCGCGATCATCACTCGCCGCGCGGGGAAGGTTCGTTTCCGCCCTCGCCGCCACCTTGCATGTCCGGACGCGGTCCGCGGTGACGACGGCGACGGCGATGCAGCGGGAAGCGGTCGGGCTGATTATCGTGGCCGTTTTGGCCCTGCGGCCCTTGGTGCGGCTGAGGCTGCTGCCCGCCGGTGATGAAGGAAGGCAATCGATCCACGTCACCATCGGCGGGCGCATGGCCCTGCGGTGGGCGCGGGTGGTTTGGATGGCGCTGTTGATGCTGCGGGAAAGGCTGCGCATCGCGCGGGATATAGGGTTGCGGCTCGCGAGTACCGTAAGGCGAATCGGAGGCACCGCTCATTGAGGGTTGCCCGTCGTCCTCGCTGTCGTCGAAGTTAGCCTCGCGCGGCCCCGGCTGTTCGTTCTCGGGACGCGAGAAGTGCGGGTTGTTCTGCCGGTACTGCTCCTGCGCCGCAGCGATCACGCGATAATAGTGCTCGGCGTGCTGATAATAATTCTCCGCCGAGATCGGATCTCCCGAGGTCAGCGCGTCTCTTGCGAGTTGAACATATTTTTCTGCGATGTGAGACGGGTTTCCGCGAATCTTTACATCCGGACCATTCGATTCGTATACGCGCACCATCGGATTGTGACTCTTGCGATGATTGTTGCGTCCGCGCATGCGCTTGTTTTGACCGTTTCTCATGACTCGCCTGTTGCCAACCCTTCGTTGTGGCGGCTTTCAGCCGCCGTGCTTCACCAAATCCTCGCTACTCCCTCGCGCAATTAGCGCGAACGATCGCCTCCTCGCCCGTTCAAGCAAGAGGCAAATGCGGCGTGCCGCCGCAATCTCACATTCCGTGTCGCGAAGCAGCAACCCCTTGTCCGCGGCATACCGCGGCGTTGCCCAGCTCTTCCTCACAAGCATTTCCGCGTCGCTCGCGGATCAGCGTCGAACCGATAAAACATCCATTCCCGATTGGGCGAACCACTTGCCGGGTCATCCGGCGCCCTTCGTTCGCTTCGTCCGCACCGTCGGCTCTTCCGCAGTCCTGCTCCGGGGCCCGCTATCGGCGCTCAACTATCTCGGGTCGATTCCGTGGCCGAAACCTAGTCGTTCTTGGCCCACAATCCAAGTGCTTTTTTTCGTACCGGGAATGTGGCCCCCTCATGCGGCGTTCGCATAACCACGGCCCGGGTGATGCCAGAAAGATCGTGTCGCACCGCGACCGGCTCAAGCCCTGTAGCGGCGAAGATCGATGTCACGGCACCGAGCTGGCCTTGGCCCAGTTCGAGGACCAAGATGGCATCGCGCGCCAGTAGGCGCCGGACATCGGACGCAATGGCGCGATAGCCATCAAGCCCGTCAGGCCCGCCGTCGAGCGCGCGGCGCGGATCGAAGTCGCGCACTTCGGCCTGCAGCCCCGCAATCTCGCCGCGCGCGACGTATGGGGGATTGGAAACGAGGACGTCGGCTGGGCCCCTGAGTGCCGCTCCGTAATCGCAGGCCGCAAACGACGCGCGGGCGGAGAGCCCGAGCGCGGCAGCGTTGTCGCGGGCGCAACGCAGCGCCGCGAAGCTTACATCGGTGCCGATGCCGTAAGCACGGGGCAGCTCGGAGAGCAGAGCCAGCAGCAGCGCGCCCGAGCCAGTCCCGACATCGACGATGCGCAACTCCCGCGATTTGCGATTGTCGCAATGGAGCGCAGCTAGCGCCGCTTCGACCACGGTCTCGGTGTCCGGTCGAGGCAGAAGCGTCTCGGCGTTGATCTTGAACGGCAGTCCCCAGAATTCCTTGCAACCGAGAATGCGGGCGACCGGTTCGCGGGCAAGTCGCCGCGCGGACAGTTCGGCGATGACGCCTGCCTCCTCGGCAGTGAGCACGCGGCTCGACTGGGTGGCAAGCGCCGTGTGATCGAGGCCGAGCACGTGGCCGACGATGATGCGCGCATCGAGCTCGGGCGTCTCGACACCCTGCTGGCGAAACTCGCGCGCCAGCTGCCGCCGCGCGGCGCCGATCGAATGGCCAGCGGCTGCGTCGGCGACTGGGAGGCCGGCACTTGTCATGACGTGCCCTCGGCGGACAGCAATTCCGCCTGGTGCTCGGTCACCAATGCGTCGATGATCTCGCCGAGCGCCTCGCCTTCGATCACCTGCGGCAGTTTGTAGAGCGTGAGATTGATCCGGTGATCGCTCACGCGCCCTTGCGGAAAGTTATAGGTGCGGATGCGCTCGGAGCGGTCGCCGGAACCGACCTGGCCGCGACGCTCGGCGGCGCGCGCGGCGTCCTGCTTCTGCCGCTCGAAGTCGTAAAGGCGGGCGCGCAACACCGCCATCGCCTTGGCGCGATTTCTGTGTTGCGAACGGTCCTCCTGCATCATGACGACGATGCCCGTGGGGATGTGGGTGACGCGCACGGCCGATTCGGTCTTGTTGACGTGTTGGCCGCCGGCGCCGCCCGAGCGCAAGGTGTCAATCTTGAGGTCGTCATCTTGAATATTGATGTCGACGTCGGCCGCCTCGGGCAGCACGGCGACGGTGGCCGTCGAAGTGTGGATGCGGCCGGCGGCTTCGGTGTCGGGCACGCGCTGGACGCGATGGACGCCGGATTCGAATTTGAGCTTGGCGAAAGCGCCGCGCCCTCGGATTTCCGCCACGATCTCCTTGAAGCCTCCCATTGTGCCTTCGCTCGCAGAGATCATCTCCACCTTCCAGCCCTGAGTCGCGGCGTAGCGCTCATACATGCGGAACAGGTCGCCGGCGAAGAGCGCGGCCTCGTCGCCGCCGGTCCCGGCGCGGATTTCCAGGATCACGTTGCGCTCGTCCATCGCATCTTTGGGGACGAGCGCGAGCTTGATCTGCCGCTCGAGAGCTGCGCGCTTTTCCTCGAGCTGGGGCCGCTCGGAGACCGCCATGGCGCGCATTTCGACGTCGGTGGCGGCGTCCGCGATAAGGGCATCGAGGCCCGCGATCTCCGTGACGATGCCGCGATAGTTTCTCACCGTCTCGACGATCGGAGCGAGCTCGGCGAATTCGCGCGAGAGTCTGACGTAGGTCTCTGTCTCCAGCGGACTCGCAAGGTCGTGTTCGATCGCCTTGTGCCGGGCGACGAGCGCGTCGAGTTTTTGCTCAGGAAGCATGGCTGCGCAAAATCAGGAGAAGGCCGATAGCAAGGCTCGCATGCGGCGCGCGCGGCGCCAGGTCGGCTTCACCCGCCATATAGTGCACCGACATCAAATCTGGAGTCCCTGTTCGGAGGCAAACGCTTTGAGCCGCTCGCGGACCTGCAGGCTGCCGGCCGGACTCTGGATCAACGGCTCGATCAGGGCTGCCGCCTTGCGGGCATCAAGATCGAGCAGCATGGCCTTTACCGGACCGACCGCGGAGGGCGACAGCGAAAGCCCGCGATAGCCGATGGCGACCAGAGCGAGTGCCCCGATCGGTTTTGACGCAAGCTCGCCGCAGAGCGTCACCGGCTTGGCGTACGCGCGGGCTTTGTCCACGATCGCCTTGAGCGCGCGCAAGACCGGCGCCGAGATCGCATCGAAACGATCGGCCACGCGCGAATTGCCACGGTCCGCGGCATAGAAGAACTGGACGAGATCGTTGGAACCAACCGAGAGGAAGTCGACCCGCTCGAGCAGCTCGTCGAGCTGGTAGAGCAGCGAAGGAACCTCGAGCATGGTGCCGACCTCGACCCGCTCCGGCAGCTTATGGCTGTGCCGGCGCAGGTGGGTGAGCTCACGCTCGACCAGCGACTTGGCCTCGTCGAATTCCTCCACGGTGGCGATCATCGGGAACATGATTCGCAGATCACGTCCAGCGGCAGCCCGCAGCAGCGCGCGGATCTGGCTGCGCAGCAGACCCGGTCGGTCCAGCCCCAGCCTTATCGCACGCCAACCGAGCGCCGGGTTCTCCTCCTCCACGTTGCGCATGTAGGGAAGGACCTTGTCCCCCCCAATATCCAGCGTGCGAAACGTCACCGGCTTGTCGCCGGCGGCGTCGAGTACGGCGCGATAAAGCGAGAATTGCTCGGCGGTACGGGGAAAGCTCGCCGCCACCATGAACTGCAACTCGGTGCGGAACAGCCCGATACCGACGGCTCCGGTGTCCTCGATGTGCGGCAGGTCGACAGGGAGACCCGCATTGATCATCAGCTCGATCTTCTCGCCGTCCCTGGTGACGCAGGGCTTGTCGCGCAGGGCGAGGTATTGCAATTGCCGGCGGGCGCGCAAGCGCACCCGCTCGATATAGGCGGCCTCCATATCGGGCGGCGGCCGCGCATGCACGTCAGCGGTCGAGCCGTCGACGATGATGGCGTCGCCGGGGTCGACGACGCCGGTGGCATTGGCGATCTCGCCCACCGCCGCGATGCCGAGCGCGCGGGCGACGATCGCCACGTGCGAGTTGGGGCCGCCTTCCTCGAGGACAAGGCCGCGCAGGCGCTTGCGATCGTATTCGAGCAGCGCCGCCGGCCCCATGGAGCGGGCGACCAGGACGGCGTTTTCGGGCAGCCGGTCGCGCGCCGGCGCGTAGTCCTTGCCGAGCAACTGGTGCATCAGGCGGTTGGCGAGCTCGTCGAGATCATGCAGCCGCTCGCGCAGATACGGGTCGGTCGCGCGCAGCATCCGCGCGCGCGTGTCCGACTGCACGCGCTCGACCGCGGCTTCGGCGGTAAGGCCGGTCGCCACCGCTTCTTCCAGGCGATGAACCCAGCCGCGGTCATAGGCGAACATGCGATAGGCCTCGAGCACGTCGCGATGCTCGCCGCCCTCGACCACTTCCCCGCGCTCGAGCAGGACGTCGAGGTCCGACCGCATGGTCTCGACCGCGGCCTCCAGCCGTTTCAACTCTTTCGGCACGTCGTCGGCGATGAAATTGGTGATCACGACGCGCGGCTCGTGCAGCACCACATGACCGAGCGCGATGCCATCGTTGAGCGCAGTGCCAACGAGGTGCAGCGACCGCCGGGCCGCGGGCTCGGCGCCGGGCTTGGCGATGGCCGAGAGTTCGCCCGAGGCGATCATCTCCGCGAGCACCATCGCGGTCGTCTGCAGCGCCTCTTCCTCTTCCTCGGTATAGGTGCGCCGCGCCCGATTCTGCACGACGAGCACGCCCAGCGTGTTGCCCGCGCGCAGGACCGGCACGCCGAGGAACGCGTGGTAGATCTCCTCGCCCGTCTCCGGGCGATAGGAGAAGGCAGGATGGTTTTGCGCCTCCGACAGATTGATGGGGTTCGCTTCGCTGGCGACCAAACCGACGAGGCCCTCGTCGGGGCGCAGCACGGTCTGGTGCACCGCCGCTTTGTTGAGGCCCTCGGTGGCGTAGAGCTCGAGGGTGCCGTCCACGCGCAGCACGTAGACGGAGCAGACCTCCGCGACCATGTTCGCGGCGATCAGCACCACGATCTTGTCCAGGCGCTCCTGCGCGCTGACCGGCTCCGCCATGACCTCGCGAAGCCGGCGCAACAGCACGCGCGGACCGCCGAGCGCGCCACGCATGACGTGATCCCTCGGACGCCGCATGCGGCCGGGGCCACATGCCCCGGTGCCACATAATCAGGCTTAAGAGTGCCCGTGGCCCGCGGCCCACGGCAGCCTCTCGCTCATGGCCTATAGCGAATGCCGCATGCAAACCGCAAGCCAGTGCATGGGAGGGTAC
>DASQXF010000107.1:0-5364 GCA_035639895.1 Xanthobacteraceae bacterium | reverse complement strand
GACGAGCGCGCGATCTACGATTTCGTCCAGGAGCTCTATAAGACCTGCCGCGTCAGCGATAACACTTTCGCGCGCGTGCACGCGCTTCTCGGAGACGCCGCGACCGTCGAGTTGGTGGGAATCCTCGGCTATTACTCGCTGATTTCGATGATCCTCAACGTCTTTCGCATGTCGCCTGATGAGGCGCTTCCGTTTAATGAGAGATAGTGAGTGGACTGATCGGAGCTGCGCGTCGGGGTCGATCGTCTTGCGGCCAGAGGTCGCAAGGATTGCTGTCGAACACAAGTGTTTGGTAATTTTGCACCGGCGTGCTGCCTGAGGAGCGCAAGCGAACCGGAATGGCACGTTGTTTGCTGTATGGCTGGTGCAGACGTTCCTGGACGGGACAGAGGGGTTACCATGAAGCAACGAGGGTTCATTGCATGTGCAGCCGCTGGCGTGATCGTCGGCGGAGCATGGCTCATCACCGGGACCGCCATCCGCGCGCAACAACCGCCGGCGGCACCGCCCGCAGCGCCCGCCGCGCCGCCCACCCAGGCGGTGCCGCCAATCGGGCCGGCCGATCCGAACCTGCAGGTCGTGCTGTCGCCTGACGGCAAAAAGATACATCTCTTACCGGCCACGCTGGAAACCACTCAATGGGGCTGGTTTGACAACGCGCAGCCGCCGGTATTGCGCGTCAATAGCGGCGACATCGTCGTGCTTGAGACGATGATGCATAGCCACAACCAGGTCATTCCCGGCGCTACGATCGATCAGATCAAGAAGCTGCGGACTGACTATCCGGGCCGCGGACCACACACGGTCACCGGACCGATCTACGTCGAAGGCGCTGAGCCCGGCGACGTCCTCAAGGTGACGATCAACAAGATCGTGCCGCGAGCTTACGCGGCGAACTTCAACGTGCCAGGCATGTTCGGGCAGTTCCCAAAGGACTATCCGGACGGGCAAGTGAAGTATCTCTACCTCGATTGGGACAAGAAGGTCACAGAGTTCTTGCCCGGCGTGCAAATTCCCCTGCGACCTTTCCCGGGCACACTCGGCGTGGCGCGCAAGGAGCCCGGTCGCTACAGCACCGTGCCGCCGGGAGAATATGCCGGCAATATGGACATTCGCGATCTCACCGAGGGCACGACGCTCTACGTGCCTGTACACGTGCGTGGCGCATTGCTGTGGACAGGCGATTCACATGCCGGCCAAGGTAACGGTGAGGTCAACCTCACGGCGGTAGAAACCGCATACCGAGAGATGAATCTCACGCTTGAGGTGATCAAAGGCAAGCCGCTCGATTTCCCGCGCATCGAGACCCGCACGTCCTGGATCACCATGGGCTTCGACCAAGATCTCAACAAGGCATGGGACCAGGCCAAGGCCCAAACCGTCAACTTTCTGTCCGAGCAGCGCAATCTTTCAGCTGATCAGGCGGCAAAGCTGATGACGACCGTGTCGGATTGCCGCGTGTCGCAGGTGGTCAACATCAAGAAAGGCATTCACTGCCTCAATCCCAAGAACCGGTCCGGTCGCGAGGATATGGAGCGTCCGACCAAGGAGACGGCGAAATACTACGTCTCCCACGCCAAGGATGCGGATCTGAACAAGGCGATGGACACGGCTTCGATGGGCATGATCAAGTGGCTCGAAAGCGAAAAGAAGATCGCGCGCCTCGATGCCTATGGCCTCGCCAGCGTCGCGATGGATTGCCGGGTCGGCGCAGTCTCGGACACCGAGAAGAACGTGCACTGCCTGCTCCCGAAGAGCATTTTCGTTGCGAAACGGTGACCGCCCAGACAATTCCGACCGGAGACGGGAAGTGCGCGGGCGGTGCAGCCCGCGCATCGTACTCGCCCTTTTATGCGTGTTCGGCCTTTCGCTCGTTGCCCGGACCGCGGCCGCCAGCATGCGCGTGGTCGCCACGACCAGCGATCTCGCCAGCATTGCACATGCAGTAGCGGGTGATCTCGCGCAGGTCGAGACCATCATTCCGCCGGCAGCCGACCCGGAAGCGTTCGAGCCACGGCCTTCCGATCTCGCCAAGCTCAAGGGAGCCTCGATCGTAATCCGCGTCGGGCTCGGCTACGATCACTGGCTCGACAAGCTCCTGTCGATGCACGGCGACGCCGCGATTAGCCGCGGCGGCGCCGGTTACGTCGACGCTTCTGTGGGTGTTCCCCTGCTGGAGATCAAGGGATCACGCCTCGATCCCACTCAGCGCGATGGGCACGCGCACGGCCTCGCCAATCCGCATTATTGGCTCGATCCTGCCAATGCCGAGACGATCAGCGGCGGAATTGCTGAGGCGGGTATTCGGCTCGCGCCCCAAATGACCGGAAAGCTCATCGCCAACCGCGACGGTTTTCTCTCTCGCCTGAAGGCGAGTCTCACGGAGTGGGAACGGCTTCTCGCGCCGCACCGCGGCGCGCGCCTCATCGCCTATCACAATACCTGGCCTTATTTCGCGAGGCGCTTCCGCCTGAATATCGTCGACGTGATCGAGGTCAAGGAAGGCGTCGCGCCGAGCCCGGCGCGGCTCGCCAAGCTGGCGGCGATCATCCGCGAACAGAAAATACGGATTATCGTGCACGAGCCGTTCGAGCCAGAGGAGGCGTCGCAACTGCTCGCGCGGCGAACCGGTGCGGCGATCATTAAGCTCGCGCCGTCGGTCGGCAGCGTGCCGGTGGCCACGAGCTATCTCGAGCTATTCGATTATAATGTCGGCACATTGGCGGGGGCGCTATCGGCCGTATCGAACTGAGCACTCATGTTTGAGGACGTACTCGCTTTCGCGGCCTTGCCGGTGACCGCAGCCGTTGTCTTCACCGGCATTCATACGTGGTTCGGTCTCCAGGTGCTGCGGCGAAACGTGGTGTTCGCCGATCTCGCGCTGGCGCAGGTATCCGCACTGGGCGCGACCGTGGCCGTGGTCGCCGGCCACGCCGTTCAGAGCGCCGCCGGATATGCCTACACGCTCATTTTCACCGCGGTCGGAGCCTTGTTGCTGACCGCAAGCCGTGGGCTCGCCCGCAGCGTGCGGCAAGAGGCCTTCATCGGCGTCCTCTATGTGGTCGCCACGGCCGCGACGGTGCTCGTCATCGACCGCTCGCCGCAGGGCGCCGAACACGTCAAGAAGATGCTCGTCGGCGGCATTCTCTCGGTGACGGGGGACGAGCTGCTGAGGTTCGTCGTCCTCTACAGCATTATCGGGGCTGTTCACTGGGTCATACGCCGACCGCTGCTGGCTGCGTCAGCCGATGCCGACGGCCGGAGCGATAGCGGGACGTTCCTGGTTTGGGACCTCATCTTCTACCTATCTTTCGGCGTCGTCGTAACGTCTTCCGTCGCCACCGCCGGCGTCTTGCTGGTGTTCTGCTTCCTCATTGTCCCAGCGCTCATCGGAAACCTATTCTCCTCGCACGTCGGCGCGGCGCTGGCGATCGGCTGGGTTGCCGGCGCCACCGCAAGCGCGGCCGGGATATTCGGATCCTTCGTGCTCGATGCCCCCACGGGTGCCGTCACGGTCGTGGCATTTGCCGCAGCGCTGGTGATTGCCGGAGCGATCCGGGCCTTTATCACGGTCCCGACGATAGAGCGCAGCCGCAATCGGAGAGTCGGATTGCAATCGGGCGGGCTCATCTTGAGTCTCGTCGTCGGCCTCTCGGGTGCTTGGGTCGTCATCGCGCCGGCGGGTGATCATCCGATCCTAGCCGCCATCGAAATGGCGACGGGAATCGGACCCGATCGGTTCATGACCGCGAAGGAGCGCGCAGACTATTTGGAAGCCGCCATGGTCGAGCGCCGCCACAAGACCGAGATCGACCGCCTCTACGACCGCGAACGGCAATCGCGCTGGCAAGGCAACGAACTGACCGCGGACGAAATTCGTCGCATCGGCTCAATGCAACAAACCCTGACCGAAATGGGTCGCGGCGAGCGTTTTGTGGTGGATTACCTGCGCACCCGCGGGCGCGAACGCGAACGCTGGTATATCGGCCTGCCGCTCGCGGCTGCCGGCCTCATCGGCGCCGCCGCCATCATCCGTATGGCACGCCGCGCGCGGCGATCAGGTCTGGACAAGGGCTGAGGTCGGCCGCCCCGAGGCTGGCGCCATAGGCACGCCGCTCAGGCAGAGGCCGGAGATCGGCGGATAAATTGGCTCTGCCGGATGAGGGACTTGAGCACATCGGTGCATCCCGCCGGCGCAAAACCGCGCGCGCGGTTTTTGTCGCCGATGAGAAACATGATGCGCTGCTGGTCGACGAGGCGGCGGTAGAGCTCTGGCAGTGGCAACGACGGATCACAGTCAGGATTCGTCCCGCCGCCACTGATGCCCGTGATCTCGACCACCGAGAAATTCTCTCCCCGCATGAGATCGTCGGTGGAATCGAAACGCAGATAGAAGCGTCCATAATGGAATTCGCGCATGCCGCGCGCGATGGCATCGATCCGCGCTTCGAGTTCCGGCGTGACATGGCGCCATGCGTCGCGCCAGTGACTGTCCGCACGGAAGTTCAACGAGAGAATCCGTCCGCTCTGGCTGCCAGGGAGCCGTGCGTAGAGCAGCGCGGCTTCTCCCCTATACGGCACGAATTGCTGCAGAATGAATTTCTCGCCGGGACGACAATGCCGCAGATACTCGCGCAGGGCCGGAACATCGTCGAGCCGAACCGCACCGCGACGGCCGACGTCGGGCTTGGCGATCAGCGGAAATGCCAGACTGGCCCCGCACAACAATTTCCGGATTCGTTCGAGGTCGGCGAAAAGCGTCCGATGCTCGACGCTGCGCGTCACCGTAATGAACTCGGCCACGCGTCCGCGCTCCGGCCCCATCACGTCGCCCAAATAGGCGCTCTTCGATTCGCCCCACATCCCGCTTGGCGGGTGGCGCGGGTTGGCGATCGTGGGCAAGGTCAACGAGCGGTATCGCGCTGCAAAGCCGATCCAGCGCCCGGTCAAGGCAAGATACAGACCGAGCGGGATGCGATGGATCGCTGGCGGCCGGGGCGCGCTGCGGGAAGCGACGCGCGCCGGTCGTTCGGCCGCGCTGGGCTGCTCCCGTAAATTGAACACTCGTCGACGCAGGTATCCGATCGCCAGCAACATGCAAAGCAGGAGCGGCCATGTCCACCAACCCGCACGGGTCTCCAGCGTATCGCTGAAGACTACCGCTATGCAGAGCATCAGCGGCAGATAAAGCGCGGAGACCGTGAGGCTCGCCATGGTGAAACGCGGAAGCGACACTCGGGCCCAGCCGCAGGCGACGAAGCCGACAAACACGACGCCAGGCACCACGCGGCAGAGCGCGACGATTCCGAACAGATTGCGCCTAAGCGTCTCGGCAAAATTGCGGACTCGATCATCGACGGCAAC
>DASQXF010000106.1:0-3401 GCA_035639895.1 Xanthobacteraceae bacterium | reverse complement strand
GTCGTGTTGATGGATGTGACGCTGCCCGATGTCGACGGCGTCGAAGCGACGCGGCGCATCCGCGCGCTTCCTGGTCGGGCTGGCCGCATGCCGATCGTGGGCGTATCCGGCCGCACGAATGCCGAGGCCGCGGGCCGAGCCGCTGGCATGGACGGCTATCTGACCAAGCCGCTGAGCCCCAGCGTGCTCACCCAGGCGCTCGCGTCAGTCGTCGCGCGCGCAACTCCGAATCCAGCTGATTAACCAGATGCTCTCGTCCCCGCGAAAGCGGAGACCGGACCACCGCCTCTGGAATATGGGTCCCCGCTTTCGCGGGGACGACCCAGGCAATGTGATGCCGGCTTACGGACTCAGTAGCGGATTCCCACCGGATACCAGCCCCAGCGATAATTGATACCCGCTTTCACGATGTGCATTTGCTGCTGAATGTTGGTGTTGAGGAAGAACTGGCCCGTCTCGTCCGTGAATTGCAGGTTGGTATGTCGAAAGCCCAGGTAGTTGTATTCGATCTTTGCGGACCAGTTATCATAGAACGCGTATTCGACACCGGCTCCGGCCATCCACCCCCACCGCGTCTCCGTGCCGTTGAAGCTCGGTGGGGTGACCGCCGTCGTCCCTCCCGGCGGAATGTACGATGACGTCGAATGCAAACTGTACTTGTCGTTGGCCCAGGCGGCGCCGGCCTTGCCGTAGACGAGGAGACGATCGAACGCGGCGCCCAGCTTGCCCGCGAAAGTGCCCAGACCTACGACCTTCACGTCGCAGGTTCCGGTGAGCTGCGCACCGGTAAGAGACGAACTCGAGGGGCAGGAGCCGTTGCCGGTGAGATTTGCCCCGCTTACATCCGCCTCCGCGCCCACCACCCAGGAGCCGGCTTGGTACTGGGCTCCGATTTGCCCGCCGGCAAGCCATCCGCTGGCATCCAGGCTGAACTGCGCCGGGTTGATGGTGTCGCCGACGAAATTGTACGGGAAGGCCGTCTCTGTTTTGTGCGCCCAACCGCCGCCCACATGCGCGCCGAAATAAAACCCCGTCCAGGTGAAGATCACCACGGCCGGCGCAGGCGCGTACACAATCGGCGGGGGGCCGTACGGCACTTCGGCTTCAGCGGCTGCCGCGGGCCGTAGCGCAGCGGCCAGCGCCATCAGGCCGACGCTCGCGACACTCAGTTTTTTCATCACCCAGCCCCGCTGACCATGCCGATAGAAACGCGGCCCTCAGGCCGCAGGACGCGACGGGAACGGTCGCGTCAGACTGCGGCGAGTCAAGGGCGGCGGCGGCAAGTTGTCGAAAAACAGAGCCGGTTCAGCATAAAGCCGGCGCAGCTATGGACTTGAAATGATTGTCTCTTTTGCGCTCCGTTGCAGCGGCGCCACGGCACCCAACTTTCGGCCGATAGCTACGCATCGGTGCGATCCACGATGCGCACGATGTCCGCCATGATTCGGTTGAGCTCGAAATCCTTGGGCGTATACACCGCGACGACGCCGGCTTGATGGAGCGCCTGCGCGTCTTCCGGCGGGATGATGCCGCCGACCACGACCGGAACGCGGTCGAGACCTGCTTTTTTCATCCGTCTCACCACGTCCTTCACCAGCGGCACGTGCGAGCCTGAGAGGATCGACAGACCCACCACGTGCGCGCGTTGCTCGCGCGCAATGTCGACGATCTCCGCCGGCGTTAGCCGGATGCCCTCGTAGGTCACATCCATGCCGGCGTCGCGCGCGCGCACCGCGATCTGCTCGGCGCCGTTCGAATGTCCGTCGAGACCTGGCTTGCCGAGCACGAATTTCAGCCGCCGGCCGAGCTTGCGCGACACGCGCTCGACCTCCGCGCGCAAGTCGTCGAGGCCGACGGTTTCGTTGCGCGGCGCGCGGCCTACGCCCGTGGGCGCGCGGTACTCGCCGAAGCTTTCGCGCAGCGTGAAGGCCCATTCGCCGGTCGTGACGCCGGCTTTGGCGCAAGTGATCGAGGCCGGCATAATGTTGCGATTCTCCACTGCGGCGGCGCGCAGCTCCTTGAGCACCGCTGCCACCGCTCTTTGATCGCGCGCGCTGCGCCAGGCCTTGAGCCGCTCGATCTGCTCGGCTTCTGCCTGCGGTAAGACCGTGGTAACGGCGTTGGCCGCACCGGCAAGCGGCGATGTCTCGCTCTCCACGAACCGATTGACCCCGACCACGATCTGCTCGCCACGTTCAATCGCCTCGACGCGCCGCGTATTCGATTCCACGAGTTGCTGCTTCATGTAGCCATGCTCGACGGCCGCAACCGCGCCGCCGAGCGCCTCGATGTGGGCCAACTCCTCTTTCGCTTCACGCTTGAGCTGTTCGACCTTCTCGGCGATCGCCGGCGAACCGTCGAAAATATCGCCGTATTCGAGCAGATCGGTCTCGTAGGCGAGGATCTGCTGTATGCGTAGCGACCATTGCTGATCCCAGGGCCGCGGCAGGCCGAGCGCCTCGTTCCACGCCGGCAATTGCACCGCTCGCGCCCGCGCGCTCTTGGATAACGTCACCGCCAGCATCTCGATGAGAATGCGACTGACGTTGTTCTCCGGCTGTTGCTCGGTCAGGCCGAGCGAGTTGACCTGTACGCCGTAGCGGAACAGCCGCTGCTTGGGATCATTGACGCCGTAGCGTTCGGCGGTGATCTCGTCCCAAAGCTCGGCGAAGGCGCGCATCTTGCAGAGCTCCGTGATGAAGCGCAGCCCGGCATTGACGAAGAACGAGATGCGTCCGACCACCTCGCCGAAGGCGCCACGCTCGACGGCGCCGGATGTCTCCACGGTGTCGAGCACGGCGATCGCGGTCGCGAGTGCAAAGGCGAGTTCCTGCACCGGTGTCGCGCCGGCCTCCTGCAGGTGATAGGAGCACACGTTGATCGGATTCCACTTCGGCATCTCGCGGGTGGTGAACAGGATCACGTCCTTGGTCAGCCGCATGGACGGCGCGGGCGGAAACACGTAGGTGCCGCGCGAGAGATATTCCTTGATGATGTCGTTCTGCGTGGTGCCCTGCAGTTTCGCGCGCGCTACGCCTTGCTCGTCGGCGAGCGCGACGTAGAGCGCGAGCAGCCACGCGGCCGTCGCGTTGATGGTCATCGACGTGTTCATCTCGCCAAGCGGGATGTGGTCGAACAGCGTGCGCATGTCGCCGAGATGCGAGATCGGCACGCCGACCTTGCCGACTTCGCCTTTGGCGAGCGGGTGGTCGCTGTCGTATCCCGTTTGGGTGGGCAGATCGAAGGCGACGGAGAGACCCGTCTGTCCCTTGGCGAGGTTCTTGCGGTAGAGCGCGTTCGAATCGCGCGCGTTCGAGTGCCCGGCATAGGTACGGAAGATCCAGGGCTTGTCGGGCGCCCGTCTCGCTCCGTGCGATGGCTCGTTCATCGTGCCGCCTCGC
>DASQXF010000105.1:0-24218 GCA_035639895.1 Xanthobacteraceae bacterium | reverse complement strand
CGGTGCGGAACCTATCAGCGAATCCGAGCTGCCGTACACATGGCGGCCAATGCTACGTCCAGAACCTAGGGAGGCCTGCCGTGAAAAGGACGATCCGCGGCAAAGCCGCGAAGCTCTCTCGCCGCAGCTTCATTGTCGGCTCCGCCGCCGCGGGCGGTGGGCTCGCGCTCGGATTCAATTTGCCTTCCGGCTTCGGGGCCGCCATGGCGCAGAGCGAAGGCGCCGAGGTGAATGCCTGGGTCTTCGTCAAGCCGGACGACACTTGCGTGATCCGCATCGCACGCTCGGAGATGGGGCAGGGCACGATTACGGGGCTCGTCCAGCTCGTCGCCGAAGAGCTCGAGTGCGATTGGACGAAGGTGAAGGCTGAACAGATCACGCCCGGGCAAAACCTTGCCCGCAAGCGAGTCTGGGGTGACATGTCGACCGGCGGCAGCCGCGGAATCCGCGGCTCGCAGGATTATGTCCGCCGCGGCGGCGCCGCCGCGCGCATGATGCTGCTGCAGGCGGCGGCCGACGAGTGGAAGGTCTCGGTTGGCGAACTGACGGTCACCGACGGCGTGATCACCCACAGTGCGTCCAGTCGCTCGCTGAGCTATGGCAAGCTCGCCGACGCCGCGGCCAAGCTTGAACCGCCGGATCCCAAAGCCATCAAGCTCAAGGACCCGAAAGACTGGAAAATCGCGGGCAAGGCGGTGAAACGGATCGACACCGCTAACAAGCTCGACGGCAGCCAGGTCTACGCAATCGATATCCAACTGCCGAACATGCTGTGCGCCGCGATCAAGGACTGTCCGGTGTTCGGCGGCAAGGTCGCGAGCTACGACGAAGCCAAGATCGCGGGCCGACCCGGCGTGCGCAAGGTCGTCAAGGTGAAGGACACCGCCGTCGCGGTGGTTGCCGACACGTGGTGGCGCGCCAAGACGGCCCTCGACGCCTTGCCGATCGTTTGGGACGAAGGGCCCAACGGATCGGTATCGAGTGCGTCGATCACCGAGCAACTCAAGGAAGGGCTGGCCGCCACCGCCACCAACGGCGACCGGCGCAATGGCGACGCGCTCAAGGCGATCGAGAGCGCGGCGAAGAAGGTGGAGGCGGTCTACAGCACGCCGTTCCTTGCGCATGCGACCATGGAGCCCATGAACGCCACGGTGCGGCTCACGGCCGACAAAGCCGAGGTATGGGTGGCGACGCAGAACGCGGAGGCGTCAATGGCCGCCCTGTCGGAAGCCTCCGGCGTACCGCTCGCGAAATGCGAGGTCTACAGGACCGACCTCGGCGGCGGCTTCGGTCGGCGCGGCGGCACGCAGGATTACGTGCACCAAGCGGTGGCGATCGCCAAAGAATTTCCAGGCGTACCGATCAAGCTGATCTGGAGCCGTGAGGAGGACCAGGCGCACGACTTCTTCCGGCCGATCTCGCAATGCAGCGGCGCCGCCGGTCTCGATGCGAATGGCAATCTCGTCGGGCTGCATGTGCGCGTCTGCGGTCAGTCCATCAACGCCACCTTGAACCCGGCGGGCATTGTCAACGGCAGGGACAGGCGCCAGTTGCAGGGATTTTGGGAGGAGCCCGGCGATGCGCAGCTCGGCTACACCGTGCCGAACCTGCTCATCGAATACGTCATGCGCAATACCCATGTGCCGGTCGGCCCCTGGCGCGGCGTCAACACCAACCAGAACGGCGTGTACATGGAATGCTTTATCGATGAGGTGGCGCGCGCGGCCGGCAAGGACCCGCTCGAATTTCGCCGCGCGCTTATGGGCAACCATCCCAAGCATCTCGCCGTGCTCAACGCCGCTGCGGAGAAAGGCGACTGGGGCAAGCCGCTGCCTGCCGGCGTCCATCGCGGGATCGCCCAGTTCATGGGTTACGGCAGCTACTCGGCCGCCGTCGCCGAGGTCTCGGTCAGCGACAGGGGCCAACTCAAGGTCCACCGCATGGTGCTGGCGCTCAATTGCGGCCACGCAGTCAATCCGGACCAGATCGCGGCGCAGGTCGAAGGCTCCGTGGCCTATGGGCTCACCGCCACGCTCTACGGCGAGTGCAGGGTCAAGGATGGGCGGATGGTGGACTTGAACTTCGACAGCTATCCGATCATGCGCCTTGAGGAGATGCCGAAGGTGGAAACGGTAATCGTGCCGAGCGGCGACTTCTGGGGCGGCGTCGGCGAGCCGACGATCTGCGTGGTGGCGCCCGCGGTGCTCAACGCCATCCATGCCGCGACCGGCAAGCCGGTGCGCCAGCTGCCGCTGAAGAACGTCAGGCTGGTTTAGCCCGAACCTTCTAGAACTAACCGTAGCCCCCGGTCGTGTGTGCCGGGGGTTCTTTTTTCCGTTACGACGAACGTCAGGCGACCCGAATTTTCTCACCGAATTTCCGCTCGATGAGACGGACGACTTTACCCGACGCGCTCGGGCTTGATTGAACGTTCAAAGAGCTTGTTGCAATGTGCAGTAGGTGCACCGAATAGGCCCTTAGTTCATAATGATTGCACCGACTGCCATAACCCATCCCGATCACTTCCTGCTGGCCGGCGTGATGGGCGACCCAATAACGCATTCGCGCTCGCCGAAGCTGCACAATTACTGGCTCGCCAAATATAGTCTCACCGGCGCTTATATGCCGCTGGCCATTGCGCGCGAACATCTGCGCGCGGCGCTTCGGGCCCTGCCGGCGCTGGGCTTCTCCGGCTGCAATCTCACCATCCCGCACAAGGAAGCCGCGCTCAGGATCGTGGATAATGTCGATCCGCTCGCACGCCGCATCGGCGCGGTGAACTGCGTCGTGGTCGCAGCGGACGGATCGCTCGAAGGACACAACTACGACGCGTTCGGCTATATCGAAAGCGTGCGCGAGGCGCAGCCCAGTTGGCGCGCCGATACCGGCCCCATCGTGGTCATCGGCGCGGGCGGCGGCGCCCGGGCCGTGCTGGTCGGCCTGACCGACCAAGGCGCCCGCGAAATTCGCCTGGTCAATCGCACCTTGGCGCGAGCCGAGGCCCTGGCGGACGAGTTGGGCGGCCCAATCACGGCGCTGAACTGGGAGGAGCGCGAGCGCGCGCTCGACGGTGCGGCGATGCTGGTCAACGCCACCAACCAAGGCATGGTCGGCGTGCCGCCGCTCGATCTTGCGCTCGATCGCTTGCCGCTGAGCGCGCTCGTGTCGGATATCGTCTATATTCCGCGTGAGACGGCGCTCATCGCCGCTGCCCGCAAGCGTGGCAACCCGACGGTGAACGGGCTGGGCATGTTGCTGCACCAGGCCCGGCCGGCGTTCCAGGCGTGGTTCGGAATCATGCCCGAGGTCACGCCGGAGCTGCGCGCAATAATCGAGGCGACGACGTGAGCACGATCCCATGAACCGACGTGAGGTAGTGGCCGGTGGTTTGAGCGCACTGTCGGTCGCGACGCTGGCGCCGCGCAGCCTTGCCTATCCCGATCGGGCGATCAGACTGGTCGTGCCGTTCTCCCCCGGCGGGGCAACCGATGTGGTCGGCCGCTTATGGGCGGAGAAGATGAAGCCCGCGCTCGGCACCGTGGTCACGGAAAATCGGGGCGGCGGAGGCGGCGTTACGGGCGCGGCCGAGGTCGCACGTGCGCAGCCGGACGGTCACACCTTCCTGTTCGGCAATACCAGCACGCAGGTGCTCATTCCCGCGATCATGGCGAACCCGCCCTACGATCCGCTCAAAGATTTCATCGGCATCTACATTCTGTGCGATGCGCCGACCTCGATCGTGGTCCACGCCTCCGTGCCCGCCCGCAACCTCGCTGAGCTCATCGCCTACGCCAGGGCCAATCCGGGCAAGCTGTCGTACGGCTCGGCCGGGGCCGGGACTGTCACCAACCTTGCAGGCGAATTATTCAAGCAGCTGATCGGCGCACCCGACATCGTGCACATTCCTTACAAGGGCGCGGCGCCCGGGGTCGCCGATCTCGCCAGCGGCCACATTCCGATGATGACGCCGAACGTGGGTGGCCCGCTCCTCGAATTCCATCGCGCCGGAAAGGTGCGCATCCTTGCGGTCAATGCGGCCTCACGCATCAAAGCGGCGCCCGATGTTCCGACCTCGACCGAGGCCGGATTGCCCGGGATGATCGCCGGCAATCTCAACGGGCTGTTTGCGCCTGCCGGCGTCGGCCAGCCGATTGTCGAGCGGATCGCCGAGGCCACCCGGCAGATCATGGCGGACGCGGATGTTCAGCGCATCCTCCTGGCGTCCGGCTTCGAGCCGATCCTCGATTCGGGACCCGAGGCGACACGGCAATTCATCGCAGCGGAGCTTGTGCGCTGGACACCGATCATAAAAGCGACCGGTTTCAAGATGGAGTAGCGATCACCGCCCGCTGTGGCGTGGGCAACATCGGATGATGCAGCACCTGCCGGCGCATCCAATACACGATTTGCTCACCCTTCGATGTGCGAAGCTCAAAAAGGAAAACTTGTGGCTCGCGTACCGCTGATCCAAGAGCAAGAGCATCCCGAACTGGCGGAGATGATCGAAAGATTTCGCACCGGGCGCCGCGGCAGGCTGATCAATATCTATCGCATGCTGCTCAACGCGCCGCCGCTCGCTGAGAGCTGGTTCAATCACTCCAATACGGTGCGATGGAAGACGACGCTTTCCGGTCGGCTGCGCGAAATCGTGATCATTCGCATGGGCCATCTGACCAACTCGCAATACGTGCTGCGCCAGCACGTGCCGTCCTTGGCGCTCGCCGACGGGCTTTCGCTCGCCGAATGCGACGCGCTCGCCGACTGGCGCGCCTCGGGCTTCTTCAGCGTGAGCGAGCGCGCCGTGCTCACCTATGCCGATACGATGACCCGCGACATCGCGGTGCCTGACGCCGTGTTTGCGGAGATCGCACGCCATTTCAATCCGCGGGAGATCGTGGAATTGACCGTGCTCATCGGCACCTACAATATGAACGCGCGCGTGCTGCAGGCGCTCGAGCTCGATCTCGAACCGCTGGCGCCTTGAGCTTTGTCCGGAGTTTCCCCCGTGCCGTGTGATGGTGTCCTCGTCGTCGAGGACGATCGCTTCCTGCGCGTCGTCGGCGTGGTGCTCGATCCCAACACCTCCCGCGAGCGCATCGCTGCCTTCGCCGATTTTTTCGCGCACGACGAGCCCGATTTCGTCGGCTACTGCGAACGCGTACGCGCCCGCGTCGGTGAGCTTTTCCCGCGCGAGGTGCGGCTCGTCGAAACACAAGACGCACTGCGCGCGTCCTTGTCCGGCAGCTGCGCGCTGGTGGTCGAATCGCTCCACGTCGGAAACGAGGAGCTTGCCGCCAGCAGCGCATTGCGCCTCGTGCAGAAATTCGGCTGGAGCCCGCGCAACATCGACACCGCCGCCTGCGCCGCCAAAGGCATCAAGGTGCTCACCATCCGCCGCCGCGCCAATATCGCCTGCGCCGAAGTGGCCATCGCGCTGATGCTCACGCTCGCCAAGAAACTGCATCGGCTCTCCGGCCGCATCAGCGTCGAGCAACTGCGCGAGGTCGGCTACGCCTACAAGCCGTTCGACCGCCGCCACACGCCCAACTCGAACTGGCCGCGCATCTCCGGCCTGCGTACCCTCAATGGCGCCACGCTCGGCCTCATCGGTCTGGGCGAGATCGGTCGCGAGATCGCGATTCGAGCGGCGGCGTTCGGAATGCGCATTCTCTATTACCAGCGCACGCGGCTGCCCGCGGCGGAAGAGCACGAGCTCAAGGCAACGTATGCGCCGCAGGAGAAGCTGCTCGCGGAGAGTGATTGGGTGATACCGCAATTGCCGGGCGGACCCGCAACCCACTCTCTCATCTCCGGCGCGCAATTTGCGCAGATGAAGCCCGGCGCGTTCCTGGTGAACATCGCGCGTGCCGACGTGGTCGACCGCGCCGCGTTGATCGAGGCGCTGAGATCAGGCCGGCTCGGCGGCTTCGCCCTCGACCCTCTCTACGAGGAGCCCGGCCGCGGCGACGACGAACTGTTGCGTTTCGACAACGTGGTCCTGACGCCGCACATCGCGGCGCAGCCGCGCTTCAACGCGCTCGATGACCTCGCCGACATGATGGAAGCACTCGCGAAGGAGCTCGCGTCGTGAGCAAGGCGTTTCGATTCCATGAGCACGGCGGCCCGGAGGTGCTGCGCTTCGAGGAGGTCGAGATCGGCGCTCCCGGCCGCGGAGAGGTGCACATCCGGAACGTCGCGGTCGCGGTCAATTATCGCGACGTGCTGATGCGGCGCGGCATACACGCGGTGAAATCGCTTCCTTCCGCAATCGGTCTCGAAAGCGCGGGTGTGATCGATGCGGTGGGACCCGACGTGAGCGGACTTTCGGTCGGGGACCGCGTGGTGTATGCCGGCATGCCGGAAGGCTCCTACGCCGAATTCCGCATCGTCCCGGCGGCGCGCGTCATCGCCTTGCCCGCCGGCATCGAGGAGCGCACGGCCGCCTCGATGATGATCCGCGGCATGACGGCGCGCTGCCTCCTGCACGACACGTACAAGGTTACCCCCAGCGATACGATCCTCATCCACGCCGCCGCCGGCGGAGTCGGCCTCATCATGTGCCAATGGGCAAAGCGCCTCGGCGCCACCGTGATCGGCACGGTGAGCAGTGACGAAAAGGCCGCCGTCGCCCGCGCGCACGGTTGCGATCATCCCATCGTCTACACGCGGGAGGATTTTGCCGCGCGCGTGCGCGACATCACCGGCGGCGAAGGCGTTCCGGTGGTCTACGATTCGGTCGGCAAGGCGACGTTCGAGGATTCGCTCAAGTGCCTGCGGCGGCGCGGCGTGATGGCATCCTTCGGCGAAGCCTCGGGCGATCCCGATCCCATGCCCCCGCGCCGCCTCGGCACGCTCGGCTCGATCTATCTGACGCACCCGAGCCTGTCGAACTACACGGCAACCCGCGCCGAGCTCCTCTCCGCCGCGCACGATCTGTTTGCGATGGTCGAAAACGGCAAGATCAAGATCGAGATCAGTAAAACCTATCCGTTGCAGGACGCGCCGCGCGCCCACGCCGATATTGAATCGCGCAAGACCACCGGCTCCATCGTGATGATGGTGTGATCCCCGATCGCCACTCATTGTGTCGTCCCCGCGCAAGCCGGGACCCATGGCCGCCGCCTCTGGAATATGGGTCCCCGCTTTCGCGGGGACGACGTCGAGAACGTGAGGCCCGGTGCCTGTGCTTCAATGTCCCGTCGCCATTGCTGCCAATTTTTCCGGTTCGGGCGGAGCGTTGTTGCCGCGCCAGACCACGTGCATGTCCGGCCGCAGCAGAAAAAGATCATATCCATAGACATCGCGCGGCCGCTCGTCGGTAATGTCGAGAATCTGCAAAGGCGCGCCGATGGCGGCGAAGGCGCGTTGCAACGCACTGGTATCGGCGTTTGTCCCGCCCAGACGCAGCAACGTATAGCCGTGGCCGTAGCCGATACGATCCTGCATCGCGCTGCCGTCGCCGAGCCATACATGCGGAAGCCGCGCGCCCGGCCACGTGGTCGGAACGTAAGTCATGAAATCGTGCTCGGGTCCATCGCCTGACTCGGAGGCGATCAGCGGCGAGCCGACATAGCGGTAACCGAGCTCGGCGCCGATCATCTCGGTCGCCTTGTGCTGCTCGACATCGGCGACACGCGTCAGCGCCTCGCGCAGCGCGGCGCTGGCGGCCGTCCGCTCGCGGATTTCCGGCCGGTAAAGTGCGCGCCACCGCCGCCGCCCCTGAGTCGCAAAGCCCGAAGCCGCGACATTGCGCGCTCCGACTTGCCGACGTTCGATCTCGTAGGAGGCGAGCAATTTGGGGCCGCCCCAGCCCGCGAACGTCGCCGCGAGCTTCCATGACAGATCGATGGCATCACCGACGCCGGTATTCATGCCGAGACCGCCGGTCGGAATAACGAGATGCACGGCGTCACCGGCGAGAAACACGCGCCCTTCGCCGTAACGGTCGGCCAAGAGCAGGTTCATGCGCCACTGCCCGACATAGAGCATGTCGTATTTGACCGGCATCGCGACCACCCGCTCGAACATGCGCGCCATGTCGGCGTCGGTTTCGACGACGGAATGCAGGGTGAAATGCCGGGTCGAATCCTGCACGATCAGGAAACTCCCCTCGGCATCGGCGACGTGATAATGCCGGCCCTTGCCGATCGGGATGCGCTCGTAGAGGTCTTCGCAATAATAGAGCGCCTGCCGCAGCTGCTGTATGTTGGCCTCACCATTGAGCTCGATGCCGAGTTGCCGACGTACCAGGCTGTTGCCGCCGTCGCAGCCGACCATATAGGCGGCGCGCAGCGTGGCGGAGGAGCCGTCGCTTCGTTTGACCTGCGCCGTGACCGAATTCTCATCCTGCTCGAACGACACGAGCTCGCAACCGTAACGAACGCTGACACTCGGCAACGTCTCCGCGATCGATTTCAAGAGCGGCTCGAGCGTGTATTGCGAGATGAGCTGGTAGGGTTCGAGCGGCAGGCTGCAGTCCTGGGATTTGGCGATCTGCGCCTTCGCCTCAGCGACTGACGGATGCGGATGGTGCACCAGCGGCGGCTCAATCAAGGACAGCACGATGAAGATGTCCATCGGACAATGGGCGGGAAGGCCGGCAGCGCGAACTTTGTCGACGATGCCCATGCGCCGGTAGATCTCCATGGTGCGGGCGTTGCAACGCTCCATCTTCGGGAGAAACTGCGGCGCCTCCTTCTGCTCGATGACGATCGTGCGCACGCCGCGCAGTCCCAGATCGATGGCGAGCGTCAAGCCGGTGGGGCCCGCTCCCACAATGAGAACCTGTGCATCCATGGGTGGGCTGGTGCTCTGCGTCAATCGACTAGTCGGCTCTTACTATGGGTCCATGCCTGTGCGGGACGGTAGACAGGGTGAGGCCGAACCGATCAGGCGGATCGTGTAATCATTTGCCGGTTTCCATTTCAGCTGTCGCCGCCTCGAAATCGGCGAGTTCGGTTCCTTCCTGAACGAAATCGCCGACGGCGCATTTGAGCGCCGTGACGCGTCCGTCGGCGGGCGCGCGCAACGTGTGCTCCATCTTCATCGCCTCGAGGACGATGAGCGGCGCACCGCGCTGCAAACCAGCACCTGGTTGCGCGAGAATGCGCGTCACCGTGCCAGGCATCGGCGCAACGATGCGCTCCGCAGCGGCAGCTTCAGAGGCATCTGCCACGAACGGATTGATCCAGTGGAGCTTGCAGCCGCCGCGGGGCATATTCAGATTGAGATCGCGGCCAGACCATGCCACCGATACCCGCTCGGGCGCGTCCCCGAGGCACATGTCGAACACGGCGTCCCCACGCAAAACGAATTGCAGGCGATCGGTCCTGCCGTCAAACTCCATAGCCAAGCCGTCGCGGCCGTACCACAGCACCGCATCGTACCGCTCGCCTCCGTGTCGAAAGCTCAAACGGCGGCTGCGGCGGCCGGCAAGCGTCCAGCCATCGGTGCGAGTCCAAGGCGATTCGTCCGATGCGGCTAGCTCGCTCTGCTCGCGCAGCGACACAGCAGAACAAGCGGCGGCGAGATCGAGCGGTGCGAGTGTCGGGGCGCTCGCTGTGAGGCGGGAAATTTCCCGTTCGATGAAACCGGTGTCGATCTCGCCCTGCTTGACCTGCGGATGGCGCAACAGCGCCTTGAGGAAAGCAAGATTGGTGGTGACGCCGGCGATCTCGAAGCCATGCAAAGCATCGATCAAACGGCTCAGCGCCTGCGGGCGGTCCGCGCCCCAGGCGATCAGCTTCGCCAGCAACGCATCGTAATAAGGCGTGACGGCGTCGCCGGCGCGAAAGCCAGTATCGAGCCTCACGCCCTCGCCAGACGGCTCGCGCCACGCGCGGATAGTTCCGGTTGCCGGCAGGAATCCCTTGTCGGGATCTTCGGCATAAATGCGCGCCTCGATCGCGTGGCCGTTCGCCGCGATCTGATCCTGCTGCAATGGCAGCTTCTCTCCCATGGCAACGCGCAGCTGCCACTCGACGAGATCGAGACCCGTGATCATTTCCGTGACGGGATGCTCGACCTGCAAACGTGTGTTCATCTCGATGAAATAAAAGCCGGCGGCATCCACGATGAACTCGACCGTACCGGCGCCGACATAGCTCGCGACCTGCGCAGCGGAGCGTGCCGCGGCCGCCATCGCGTCCCGCCGCTCGGCGGTGATGGCCATGGAGAGCGCCTCCTCCACTACCTTCTGATGTCGACGCTGGAGGGTGCATTCGCGCTCGAACAGCGACACGACGTTGCCGTGGCTGTCGCCGAACACCTGCACTTCGATATGGCGCGGTCTCTCGATGTATTTCTCGATCAGGATCTGGTCGTTTGCAAACGACGCTGCCGCCTCGCGCTTGGCGCTCGCGACCGCCTCGGCGACTTCCTCGGCTTCACCGACGAGCCGCATGCCGCGGCCGCCGCCGCCGGCTGAAGCCTTGACCAGGACCGGATATCCGATGACGCCGGCGGCCGCTTGCAGCGTCGCGATGCTCTGATCTTCGCCGTGATAGCCGGGCACGACCGGCACGCCGGAGGAATCCATCAGGGCCTTGGCCGCCGATTTTGAGCCCATCAAGCGGATGGTCGCGGTAGAGGGGCCGACGAAGATGACGCCGGCCTCCGCGCAGGCCTGCGCGAAATCGGCGTTCTCAGCAAGAAAACCGTAGCCGGGATGAATCGCCTCGGCACCCGTGGCTTGCGCCGCGTCAATGATGGCGCCGATGTGAAGGTAGCTGTCCTTCGCCGGGGCCGGGCCGATGAGCACGGCCTCGTCGGCAAGCGCCACGTGCATCGCCTCGCGATCGGGGTCGGAATAGACCGCGACCGTGTGCAAACCCATGCGCTTGGCGGTGCGGATGATCCGGCACGCAATCTCGCCGCGGTTGGCAATCAATAACTTCTCGAAGCGCCGGGCGAGCGACACCATTACATCCTGAAGATGCCGAACCGCGTGGGCTCGCTCGGCGGCGCATTGAGCCCGGCGGCAAGCGCGAGCCCCAGCACCGTTCGCGTGTCCACCGGATCGATGATGCCGTCGTCCCAGATGCGGGCGGTCGCGTAATACGGATGCCCCTGCCGTTCGTATTGCTCGCGGATCGGCGCCTTGAACGCTTCATCGTCGGCGGGCCTCCAAGTGCCGCCCTTCGCTTCCGTTGCCTCCCGGCGCAGGAGCCCGAGCACACTCGCAGCCTGCTCGCCGCCCATCACCGAGATGCGTGCGTTCGGCCACATCCAGAGAAAGCGCGGTGCATAGGCGCGCCCGCACATGCCGTAGTTACCGGCACCGTAGCTGCCACCGATGATGACGGTGTATTTCGGCACGTGAGTCGCGGCGACCGCCGTCACCATCTTGGCGCCATCCTTGGCGATGCCGCCGGCCTCGTATTTGCGCCCGACCATGAAGCCGGTGATGTTCTGCAGGAACAGCAGCGGAATGTTGCGCTGGCTTGCCAGTTCGATGAAGTGCGTGCCCTTGAGCGCGCTCTCGCTGAACAGAATCCCATTATTGGCAAGGATGCCGATGGGAAAGCCGTGAATATGGGCGAAGCCGCAGATGAGCGTCTCTCCGTAGAGCGCCTTGAATTCCTGGAACTCGGACGCGTCGACAATGCGCGCGATCACCTCGCGGACGTCATAGGGCGTACGCGGATCCGCAGGCACGATGCCGTAGAGGTCTTCCGCCGGGAACAAGGGATCTTGCGCCTTGCAGACCTCGAGCCATGAATGCCTGACCCGGTTGAGGTCGGCGACGATGCGGCGCGCGATGCCGATGGCATGGCCGTCGTCGGTTGCATAATAGTCGGTCACGCCGGACTGCCGGCTGTGCACGTCGGCGCCGCCCAATTCCTCCGCGGTTACGTCCTCGCCCGTTGCCGCCTTCACCAGCGGCGGGCCGCCGAGAAAGATCGTGCCTTGATGGCGCACGATGATGCTCTGGTCGGACATGGCCGGCACATAGGCGCCGCCCGCGGTGCAGGAGCCCATCACGACCGCGATTTGGGGAATACCGAGTGCGGACATCTGCGCCTGATTGTAGAAGATGCGGCCGAAGTGGCGCTCGTCCGGGAATATTTCGTCCTGCAGCGGCAGGAACGCACCGCCGGAATCGACCATATAGATGCAAGGCAGATGATTTTCGCGCGCAATATCTTGCGCGCGCAGGTGCTTCTTCACCGTCATCGGATAATAGGTGCCGCCCTTGATGGTAGCATCATTGGCGACGATGACGCATTCGCGGCCGCTCACGCGGCCGATGCCGGTGATGATGCTCGCGGAATGAACGTCGCCGCCGTACATGTCATGCGCGGCCAACGGCGAAAGCTCCAGGAACGGCGTTCCCGGATCGAGCAGTAGATTGATCCGCTCGCGTGCCAGCAATTTCCGGCGGGCAACGTGTCTCGCGCGCGCCTCCTCGCTGCCGCCTTGCATCGCGGACTCGAGCTTGGCGCGCAGGTCCGCCACCAATGCTTTCATCGCCTCGGCGTTGCGGGCGAAGTCCGCCGAGCCCGGGTCGACGACGGATGGCAAAGTGGTCATCTGATCTCGCTGAAGGTCACTATCAGCGCGTCTTTTCGAACAGCTGCCGGCCGATCAGCATGCGCCGGATCTCGCTTGTGCCTGCGCCGATCTCGTAGAGCTTGGCATCGCGCAGATATCGTCCGGTGGGATAATCGCTGATGTAGCCGTTGCCGCCGAGGAGCTGAACTGCGTCGAGCGCGATCTTGGTGGCGTGCTCGGCGGCATAGAGGATGGCGCCGGCGGCGTCCTCCCGCGTGGTCTCCCCGCGATCGCAGGCCTTCGCCACGGCATAAACATAGGCCTTACACGCGTTCATCCCGACATACATGTCAGCCACCTTGCCTTGGACGAGTTGAAACTCCCCGATCGGCTGCCCGAACTGTCGGCGCTCGTGGATATAGGGCGTGACCACGTCCATGCATGCCTGCATGATGCCGAGCGGTCCGGCCGCCAGCACCACCCGCTCGTAGTCGAGGCCGGACATCAGGATGGTGACGCCGTCGCCGACGTCGCCGAGGACGTTCTCCTCGGGGACTTCGCAGTCCTGAAACACCAATTCGCTGGTGTCGGAACCGCGCATGCCGAGCTTGTCGAGCTTTTGCGCGGTCGAAAATCCCTTGAAACCTTTCTCGATCAGAAAGGCGGTGATGCCGCGCGCGCCGGCGCCCGGATCGGTCTTGGCGTAGACCACGAGCACCTCGGCTTGCGGGCCGTTGGTGATCCACATCTTGCTGCCATTGAGGATGTAACGGTCGCCGCGCTTCTCTGCGCGCGTTTTCATGGAGACGACGTCGGAGCCGGCGCCCGGCTCGGACATGGCGAGCGCGCCCACATGCTCGCCGGAGATGAGCTTTGCAAGATAGCGGCGCTTCTGGTCCTCGGTGCCGTTGCGGCGAATCTGGTTGACGCAGAGATTGGAGTGCGCGCCGTAGGACAGCCCGATCGCAGCGGAGGCGCGCGAGATCTCCTCCATCGCGACGCAGTGCTCGAGATAGCCGAGCCCAGCCCCGCCCCATTCCTCCTCGACCGTAATGCCGTGCACGCCGAGCTTGCCAAGTTCCGGCCAAAGGTCGCGCGGGAAGCTATTGCTGCGGTCGATCTGGTCGGCACGCGGCGAAATGCGTTCGGCGGAAAATCCGCGCACGCTCTCGCGCAGCATGTCGGCCGTCTCGCCCAGGCCAAAATCGAAACCGCGGATGTCATTCACGCGCATGGGCGCGATCTCGCATGGATGAGCCCAGGTCTAGGGCCGCGACCGAAGCTCGATCGTTCGATTAATGCACGTCCCTGTCCGCGCACGCAATATTTGGCGGGGACCCGACAGCCCGCCGTCTTCATCAGGCCGAGTTCAACAAATGGGCGAAGGTGTCAGGCGGAGTTAGGCGGCCGTCACGCCCGTATAAGCACGCCGCACGTCCCGGAGTGCAAACTTTACAAAACTTTACCTGAGCAACACCCGCAAGAAAAACGCCTGCCCCTAACTGGCTGCTCACAGGCAACAGCGCCTGAGGCCAGAGATAGGAGTTCAGGATGGTTGAACAGGAGAATGGTATGTCTTCGCCGACGGGCGAGGTCCCCTCTCAGGATCACCGCCGCGGTCGCCGCGGCAAGTTCTTGATCGCGTTGGTCGCGGTGGCCCTGGTGGCCGGGATCACCGGCAACCTGCTGTCCAAGGCGTTCGGTCAAGGTCATAGCTGGCATCACATCAGCTGGCACGACGGCGGCGTTTTCGGCGGGCCGCCCTCGCCCGCGCAAGTCGACGATCGGATCGACCGCATGAGCAAGCACATCGCCATCGAGCTCGACGCAACGGCGGACCAGCAGGTCAAGATCGCCAACATTGCCAAGGCCGCCGTCGCTGAGCTGCGGCCGCTGCACGAGAAAGCGCACGCCGCGCGTGCTCAGGCCGTCACGCTCTTGACCGCCCCCACCATCGATCGTAGTGCAATCGAGCGCCTGCGCGCCGAGCAGATCGGCCTTGCGGAAACGGCGAGCAAACGCATCGCGCAGGCGCTGGCCGATGCGGCCGATGTGCTCAACCCCGAACAGCGCCGGAAAGTCGCGGACTGGATGGCATCCCGGAGGTCGTGGTGGGCGCGCTGGCATCGCGGTTGATGGATAGCGATTGACGGAAATCGTGGGTGAACGCATCCTCTTGATCGAAGATGATTCCCGTCTTGCCGATATGATAGGCGAGTATCTCGGCAAGGCGGGCTTTCACGTCATACATGCCGAGAACGGAACGCGCGGCCTGGCACTGCATGGGCGAGAGCCGGTGGACGTCATCGTTCTCGACCTGATGCTGCCGGATGGCGATGGCCTGGACGTCTGCCGGCAGATCCGGGCTCGGTCGGACAGCCCGATCCTGATGCTGACCGCGCGCGGCGATCCCATGGACCGCGTGGTCGGCCTCGAGATGGGCGCCGACGATTATTTGCCGAAACCGTTCGAGCCGCGCGAACTTTTGGCGCGGCTGCGCGCCATCCTGCGCCGAACTCGGGCCGGGCCCAAGCCCGACCTGCTGCGCTATGGACGGCTCGAGATCGACCGGGGCGCCCGCGAGGTGCGTCTTGACGGCACGCCGCGTCCCCTCACCGGTTATCAATTCGCCCTGCTGCTGGCGCTCGCCGAGCACGCGGGTCGGGTCATGTCGCGTGACGCGCTGATGGACGCGGTCAAAGGCGAACAGTTCGAAGCGTTCGACCGGTCAATCGACGTGCATGTGTCCCGCATCCGCGCCGCAATCGAGGACGATCCGAGAAAACCGCGGCGCGTGATCACGGTCCGCGGCTCGGGTTACGTGTTTGCCAAAGCCCAGGACTGAAGCCCCGGCGATCTTGCGCCGACAGGCAGGCTCGGATGAGACGACTTTATCTCCAGGTCTACCTAACCATCGTGGCAAGCCTCGTTCTGGTCGTGCTCACGGCGGCTCTGCTTTGGCATTTCTTCGCGGGCGTTGGCCCATTCGGCCCGCATTTCGAGGTTGCCGGCGAAATCATCGCTGAGCTTGTCCCCCCGGCGAACGCGCCTCCGCAGGCTCAGCAGCAGGCGATCGACCGACTGGCGGAGCGCCTTGGCGCGGATCTGGCGCTGTTCAGCCGCACCAACGAGCCTCTGGCCGCTGCCGGTCGCCCGCTTCCCGCTCCCAGTCACAACGGTCGGCCCGGAGGTTGGATGCGGACGGCTGCCGGGTCTGCTGTGTCCATACCACTCCCGGACGGACGGCGGCTGGTTGCACGGCTGCCGCCCCGGGAACGACCGAGGGCGCTTGTGCTCGCGGCCTTCCTTGGAGCAATCGCGCTTGTGGTTGCTCTTGGCGCTCGCCCGGTCGTGCGACGTCTCACCGGGCGCCTCGAGCGCTTGCAGCGTGGCGTCGAAACGCTCGGGGCGGGCGATCTCACGGCGCGCGTCAAAGTCGAGGGCCGCGACGAGGTTGCACGGTTGGCGCAGAGCTTCAATCAAGCCGCCGCTCGAATCGAAAGCCTGGTCAATGCTCACAAGATGCTGCTCGCCAATGCGTCCCATGAGCTGAGGACGCCATTGGCGCGGATCAGGCTCGGACTTGAGCTCCTTGCGACGCATCCCGAACGCAAAGCGGAACTCGAGAGAGATATCGCCGAGCTCGACCAACTCGTGGACGAGATCCTGCTCGTCAGCCGCCTCGACGTCACCGAGCAGCTCGATATTCGTGAGGACGTCGACTTGGCTGCGCTCGCGGCTGAGGAATGCGCGCGATACGACGATTGCGGCGTCGAGGCAAAGCCGGTTACCGTACGCGGGGACCCGGCGCTGCTACGCCGAATGATCCGCAATCTCGTCGAAAACGCGAAACTCCACGGCAAGCCGCCTATCGAAGTAACCGTCGGAAGGCAGGATGATCGGGCTGTGCTCAGTGTGCTCGACCACGGACCGCTGATCGTCGAGGAAGCACGCGAGCGGCTGTTCTCGCCCTTTTACCGGATTCCAGACAGAAGCGGCGGGAAGGGCATCGGCCTCGGCCTCGCGTTGGTCAGGCAGATCGCGCGCCGGCACGGCGGCGACGTCGCCTACAATTCCGAGCGGGGAAGCTCATTCACCGTGACATTGCCGATTGGGTCTTAGGATATCAAACACCGCGAAATCCATCCGCGTGAGCTCGGTCTTTCCACGGCTATGGTCCCCTGCTTGAGCCGGCCTCGGCCGCAAGCATCTCCGCCAACAGATCGAGCGCGGCCGCCGTGAAGGCATGCATATTGCCGAGGCGATCGCTACTGCCGGTTTCGAGCGTTATGGCGCGCTCAGTACGCCCGGCAACGGCGATGCAGCTGTGACCGGGCGCGTCACCATATCGATTGCCGGTCGGGCCCGTTGCTCCGCTTTCCGCCACTGCCCACGTCGCCGCGAAGCGTTGCAGGGCGGTTCGCGCCAACAGCAGCGCATAGGGCTCCGTCGAGGCGCGCATGCCCAGGGCCGATATGTCCCCAAGGTCCAGCAGCGCGCGCCGTGCAACCTCGGTATAGACGACGGCGCCTCCCAGGAAAAAGGCGGACGCGCCCGGCAACGCCAACAGCGCCGCCGCGATCAGACCGCCGGTCGAGGATTCCGCGACCGCAATCGTCTCGCCGCGGTCCTTCAGAACACGAGCGACCTTGTCGGCACGTGCGATCAAGTCCTGCATGGGTGCTCATCTCCTTTCTCTGCCCCGACGTGCGAACTTGCTCGCACTATCGCGCCGTGCCTATGATGTCACGAAGCGCGGTCAGCGAGAGCGTTGAATGCGAGCTGGGATCGTCGTCCTCATCGGCCTCGCGCTCTGTGTGCAGGAGGCTGCTGGCCAGACCTACCCGGATCGTCCCATCAGGCTGATCTCGCCGAATCCCGCCGGAGGCGCGAACGATACGATCGTGCGCATCATCGCGGCGAAAATGTCGACCATCCTCAGCGCGTCTTTCGTGATCGATAATCGCGGCGGTGCCGGCGGCAAGATCGGCGCAGAAGCGGTCGCGCGGTCGACGCCCGATGGCTATACCCTGCTCGCGGGCTCGGTCTCCACCCATTCGTTCGCGCCAGTGGTGACGCCCAAGCTCGGCTACGATCCGATCAAGGATTTCGAGCCGATTTCCTTATTAGCGCTGGTGCAGAACGTGCTGGTGGTCAATCCATCGCTGCCGGTCGCCAACGTCTCCGACCTCATTGCGCTCGCGCGAGCGCAACCGGGCAAACTCAATTACGCGTCCGGCGGTCCGGGCTCCACCAGCCACTTCGCGGTCGCCATGTTCGTCGCATTGGCGGGTATCCAGAACGATACCGTCCACGTGCCGTACAAAGGCGGAGCGCCGGCGATGACGGCGACCATCGCGAACGAGACGCAGTTCTATTTCGGACCGATGGCGGGAATGCTTCCGTTCATCGAAGCCGGATCGGTCAAGGCGCTGGCGGTGAGCGGCGATACGCGATCGCCCTCCCTCCCCCAAGTCCCGACCATGGCCGAGGCGGGACAGCCGAACTACAAGGCGGTCGGGTGGTTTGGCCTCATGGCACCAGCCGGGACGCCCGCCGACATTATCAGCAAATTGAGCGCGACCGTCGCCGAAGCCGCGAAGAGCCCCGAAGTCATCGCCGGGTTGCGTGTGCAGGGAATTGAACCCGCAAGCAGCGGCCCGCGCGAATTTGGCGCCTTCGTTCGGGAACAGCTCGAGCTGCACAAGAAGCTCGTCGAAGACGTCGACCTCAAGCTCGGCCAATAATTCAACTTGGCCACTATGGTGAAAGCACGGGAACGGGTGGAAGGACATGGCAAAAAAGCCGGCAACGAAGAAGCGCAGCACGAATGAGCGGCGCTACAACGATATTCTCTACGAGGTCCGCGACCAAGTCGCGTGGGCGACCATCAACCGCCCGCGCGTGCTCAATGCCTTTCGCGAGCAGACCCTCGACGAGCTGATCGACGCGCTGAAATCGACCCGCGAAGACCCCTCCATCGCCTGCGCGGTCGTGACCGGCGCCGGGGACAAGGCGTTTTCCGCCGGCGGCGACTTCTACGCCATGAAACGGCTCAACTGGGTCAATGGCGCCATGTGGAACGACCGCATGCAGGGGCTCGCCATGACCATCCGCGGCCTGCCGATCCCGGTCATTGCCATGGTCAACGGCTGGTGCATGGGCGGCGGCCACGAGCTTGCCTTGTGGTGTGATCTGGTCATTGCGTCGGAGAATGCCATGCTCGGCCAAACCGGCGCCCGCGTCGGCGCCTGTCCGACCGTAGGCGCGACGCAATATCTGCCGCGCATCATCGGCGAGCGCCTGGCGCGCGAGATGATCTTCTGCGCCCGCCGGTTCACGGCAAAAGAGGCGGTTGCGATCGGCCTGATCAACAAGTGCGTGCCGCAGTCACAGTTGCGCAAGGAGACGTTGGCCTGGTGCGAGACAATCAAGGGCCACAGCCCGCAGACGCTGCGCATGACCAAGAAAAGCCTCAACTTCGAATCCGATCTCCTCTATGCCTCATGGCAACACGGCATGGAGTTGCTCGCCCATGTCTGGGGTTCGGAGGAGAGCCTCGAAGGCATGGACGCATTCCTTGAGGGACGCAAACCCGATTTCCAGAAATTCCGCATGCGCAACAAACGCGAGCTCGAAGGCTACCTCCACGGCTGCGCCAAGGACCTCAACGCGCCGCCCTCCATGCGCAGGAAGTGAGTCATGAGCGAGGGTGGCCCGCTCGCCGGGATCCGCGTGCTCGATCTCACCCGCATCCTGGCAGGACCGCTGTGCACCATGATGCTTGGCGACATGGGCGCCGACGTGATCAAAGTCGAGCCGCCCGAAACAGGCGACGATACTCGCACCTGGGGGCCGCCCTTTCTCGCCGGCGATGCGGTCTATTTCCTCGGCGTCAATCGCAACAAGCGTTCGCTGACGCTCAACATGGCGGTGCCGGCGGGGCAGAAGATTCTCGCCGGGCTCATTGAAAAGGCCGACGTGCTGATCGACAACTTCAAGTTGGGCACGCTCGAGAAATGGGGCTTCACGGATGCCTGGTTCGAGCGCCAGGCGCCGCGCCTCGTGCGCTGCTCCATCACCGGGTACGGATCGAGCGGCCCCAAGGCGGCGCTTCCCGGCTACGATTTCATCCTGCAGGCGGAATCCGGTCTGATGAGCATTTGCGGCGAGCCCGAGGGCAAGCCGACGAAATACGGCGTGGCCATCGTCGACGTGTGCACCGGCATGCTCGCATCGAACTCGATCCTCGCGGCGCTCAATGCGAGGGAGCGCACCGGCAAGGGCCAGAAGGTCGAGCTCTCGCTCTACGAAACGTCGCTTGCGATGCTCGTCAATGTCGCCGCCAGCTATCTCGCTGCCGCTCGCAACGCCGGTCGGTTCGGCAATGGCCATCCGAGCATCGTGCCGTACACGACCTATCAGACCGCGGACGCCATGATCGCACTCGGAGTCGGAAACGAACGCCAATTCGCGCGCATCGCCGAGGTACTCGGCCATTCTGAATGGACCAAGGATGCGCGCTTTGCGAGCAACGCCGCGCGGGTCGAGAACCGGAGCGTGATCGACGGCCTCATCAACGAGGCGTTGTCGCACGATCGCGCCGATGCCTGGCTTGCAAAGCTCAAAGCCGTGGGAATTCCCTGCGGGAAGATCAACTCGGTAGCCGAAGCGCTCGAGGACCCGCAGACGGCGGCGCGCCAGATGGTCGAAACAGTCGAGCATCCCACCGTCGGCGCCTTGAAGATGCTCGGGATTCCGTTCAAGTTTTCGGATACTGCCTGCTCGGTGCGACGCCCGCCGCCCACGCTCGGCCAGCACAGCGAGGAAATTCTATCGGGCGAGCTCGGCCTCGACCATAAGGCGATCGCCGACCTGCGGCGGCAGAAAGTAATCTAAGGGCCTTGCGCATGATCAACGGACTGAGCCACGTCTCGATCGTCGTACCGAATCTCGAAGCGGCGGCGCGTGAGCTGAACGCGAAATATGGCCTGGAGGTCGGAGCGCCCATGGTGAACGCCGAGCAAGGCGTGCGTCTCGTCTATATCGAGCTTGGCAACAGCAAGATCGAGCTGATGGAGCCGTCACGGCCGGATTCGCCGGTTTCAAAATTCCTCGAGCGCAATCCCAAGGGCGGCATTCATCACCTCTGTCTCGGGGTCGAAGACGTCGAGACAGCCGCGCGCGCTCTTGCGCAAAACGGCGTCCGCATGCTTGGCGAAGGCAGAACGCAGCGCAACGTCGCGGGCGCGGCGATCGCCTTCATCCATCCCGGCGATTTTCTCGGCGCCCTGGTCGAGCTCGAGCAGCACAAGGCGTGAGGAGACCATGAAGATCAAGCGCGTCGAGCCGATCGCGGTCAGTTTTCCGATGAAGAAGCCGGTCGTCATGGCCGGCGTCGAGATCAAGCGGGCAGACAACGTGCTCGTCCGCATCGAAGCGGATAACGGCGTCGTCGGCTGGGGTGAGGCTGCCTCCGCGCCCACGATGACCGGCGAGACGGTCGAGAGCATGATGGCAGCGGTCGCTTATCTCGCGCCGGCGATCGAGGGCCGGCTGGCCGACGACATCGCCGGTGCGCTGGCGGCCATGGCAGCGCGCATGTATGCCAACAACGGCGCCAAGGCGGCGATCGAGATCGCGCTGCACGATCTCGTCGGCCGCGCCACCAACAAGCCGGCCTATGCCCTGATCGGCGGCAAGCAGCGAAGCCGCATGGCCGTGCTCGGCGTGATCGGCACCGGCGAGCTTGCCTCCGACCTGCACGAGACGGAAAGGAAGAAGGCGGACGGTTATGTCGCCTTCAAGATCAAGGTCGGCATCGACGCACCGCTCGTCGATGCGGAACGCACCCGCCGCGTGTGCCGGTTCATCGGACCTGACGCGCTGATTTCATCCGACGCCAACCAGGGCTGGAGCACTGAGCAGGCCGTGCAATACGTGCGCGCGGTCGCCGATGCCGGGCTCGACTTCTTCGAGCAGCCGGTGCAGGCGGACGATCTCGCCGGCATGGCGGCCGTTGCGGCCGCGGCGGGCAAAATCGCCGTCGGTGCCGACGAGGGCATCCATTCGCTCGAAGACATCCGCCGCCACCACGAGCGCCACGGCGCGCGCGGGGTGAGCCTCAAGGCGATCAAGCTCGGCGGAATGCGCGGCGCGACCGAGGCCGGGCGCCTGTGCGACGCCCTCGGGCTCAACGTCAATGTCTCCGCCAAGACCGGCGAATCCAGCATTGCCTGCGCGGCAGCCACCCACATTGCCGCCGCGCTACCGCAGATCGCCTGGGGGCTCACGCTGACCAACGAGGGACTTGCCGAGGACGTGACCTCGCAACCCGTGCGCATCGTGCGTGGACACGTCGAGGTCTCCGACCGCCCGGGGCTGGGCGTCGACGTCGACGAGGAGCGCGTGCGCCGCTACCGGCGCGAGGCCCCCGTGCGGCAAGTGGCGTAGCGCCGCCGGGGCTGGGGCAGCGAATGAAGCAAGACCATGTCGGCATCGCGGTGGTAGGCGCCGGCCGCATCGGCGCGTTGCGCGCGCGACTGGCCGCCAAGCATCCGGCCGTTCGCTTCCTGGCGGTTTCCGACCGCGATCCTGCACGCGCCCGTGCGCTCGCCGAGGCGGCCGGCGCCGATGTCCACAGCGGCAGCAACGAGGAGGTGATCGCCCATCCGCAGGTGACCGCGGTCATCGTCTCGACCCCGGAGCAGCAGCACACGCAGCCGATTCTCCAAGCCTTGAAGCTCGGCAAACCGGTGCTGGTGGAGAAGCCGATCGGATTTTCGCTGCGCGAGGCGGACCAGATCCTCGACTCATTGCGCGCCACGAAGGGCGAGCTTCGGGTCGGCTATAGCCGCCGCTACAAGGAATGCTTTCTGCGCGCCAAGGAGCAGATGTTGCACGGCCGCCTCGGCAAGGTGGTCGGCGGCATGGCGCGCGTCTACAATTCGCGCGCGCAGGCGTTTGCGATTCTCAAACGCGATCCGCACGCGACGCCGGTGCTCGACGTGCTCACCTATTACGTCGATCTGATGTGCTGGTTCCTGGAAGGCAATCGGCCGGTCGAGGTAGTGGCGCGCGGCCAGGACGGCATTTTCAAGGAGGCCGGCTATGGCGCCCAGGACGTGACCTGGGCGATTTTGACCTTCGCGGACGGCGCGGTGATCAATCTCGGCATCAGCTACGCGTTGCCCGCGCGCTACCCGACGCTGGGGCAATCCGACCGCGTGGAGCTGCTCGGCAGCGAAGGCACGATGATCATCGACGACGATCACCTCGATCATCTCTTGTTCTCGCAGAAAGGCGTGCCCCACCCGTATGTGCCCGAGCATGCGGTCGACATGGCGTTTCTCGGCAGCAATAGCGCTGGCGATTGGGCGGTCGGCGATTTCTGGGGCCCGCTCGGCAACGAGACGCGCGCCTGGCTCGATCATCTCGCCACCGGCGCGCCAACAATCCATTGCACGCCGGAGCAGGCGCGCATCAATCTGGAAACGACCATCGCGATCGAGCGCGCGGCCGCGTCCGGCAAGACGGTGCGGCTGCCGTTGCAGATGGAGGAGTAGGCCCGCAGCCGCTCCCCCGGCCGGTGTCGTCCCCGCGATGCGGGACCCATAACCACCGGCCGGAGATCATGGGGTCCCCCGCTTGCGGGGGACGACAATCACCCGATCGCGGAAGCCCAGCTACGCCCTGGCGCGGCGCTCCACATTGGCGATGCGCTGCGGCACGCCGAATTCGCGCCGGCAGACCTCGGCGAGCACTGCGATGCCCTCGCGGATTGCCTGGGTGGAAGGACTGGCGAAACAAAGCCGTAGTCGGCTCTTGCCGTAGACGTCGTGCGTCGACCAATCGGGTCCTGGGTTGATGGCCACGCCGGCCGCCCGCGCCGCCTGCGCAAGCTTTGGCGTGTCGACCACGTCGGGCAGTTTGACCCACAAAAAGATGCCGCCCTTGGGCGCGTCGAACTCGGCCGCGGTGCCGAAATGCTCGGCGAGCGCCTCCATCATGGTATCGAGCTTGGCGCGTAGCCCGCGCGTGAGCTTGGGCACATGCTCGCTGAAATGCCGCGCGCAAAACTCTCCCAGCACCATCTGCTCGAGCGCGCCCGAGCCGGCGTCGGTCTTGAGCGCGAGGATACGCGAGAGAATGTCCCACCCCGCGACGATGTAGCCCACACGCAGCGCCGGCGCGATCGATTTGGAGAATGAGCCAATATGGATGACGCCGCCGCGCTCGCTCATGGCATAGAGCGCGGGTGGGCGCCGGCCGTCCCAGGTGAGGTCGGCGTAGCAATCATCTTCGAAGATCGGGACGTGGTGCTCCTGCGAGAGCCGCAAGAGTTCGCGACGACGCGCTTCGCTCAGAATGGTGCCGGTCGGATTCTGCACGGTCGGGATGGTGTAAATGTATTTGGCGCGGATGCCCCGACGCCTGAGATCGTCGAGCGCGGCGGCGACCGCGTCGACGCGCATGCCATCCTGGTCGAGTGGGATGCCCACCGCATTCACCCGCAGTCGTGCCAGGCGTGTGAGCGAGCCCTGATAGCTTTCCTGCTCGATGAGAACCGTATCTCCGGGCGCGAGCAGCACGCCGTTGACGAGATCGAGGCCTTGCAGCGAGCCCGACGTGATCAGGATTTCGTCGGCGGTGCATGCGATGCCGGCGGTGCGCTTGAGCTTGCCGGCCAAAAATTCGCGCAGCGGACGATAACCGAGCGGGCCGCT
>DASQXF010000104.1:0-5683 GCA_035639895.1 Xanthobacteraceae bacterium | reverse complement strand
TCAACTGACCGGCAGCGGTCGTCTCGTTACGGACAGCATGCGGCGGCGGCTGGGATGGACCTAGCCGGCCGATCGGTCCAAAAACCGAATGTCCCAGCGCGCAAGAGAATTCATTTCGCTTTCAACTCTCTTTCCAAAATGTTGCTCAACTCTTCCACAGCGGCGCGACATTGTGGGCGTTCCCACGCTGGCCGCTTGGGGTCGTCCCAACAATAATCCTTGCGGACGTCGTTTAGCATTTTGCGGGTAATGGCGGTCGGACGACAATCCGCTCTCTCGAAAACCGGGCTGTCCTTGCCGCCGCGCCAGTTTATTCGGTATTTGGCCTCTGCCTCGCATTCCGCCAAACTTGAAAATGGAGGAAGAAGCCGCGGATCGCCTTTGTTTCGCAGAAACTCACGTTGTTCTTGAACCAGTGCGCCGTCGCTGCGGCGATAGGCGGTATCAAGCCAATAGATTTCCGCACGAGGGGTCTGCTGTGCGGCCGTCTCCGCAGCCTTCTTCGTGTCTTCTTCGACGTCTTTGCGGGCGGGTTTGGGATCGTTGCTTGCTGCGTGGACAGACCCCACAAATGCAAAAGCCAATGCAACGATTGCAAGGTAGCGCATCAGTCGATCCCTTCCGCAGCCGCCGCAAGCGCACGGCGCTCTATTTGCTTTGGACCTTGCACCGCAGCTCGGTGATGTGGCCTTTCTGGTTGATGAAGCCTGTGGCGGCGCCGTCCGCTCCGAGGTTGAGTTCGCCGTGCGCTTTCCAGTCAGCGATGAAGCGAAATGAGAGTTTGCCGCCCTTGATCGGCGAGAAATAAAACTGCTGGTCATAACTGGCGCTCTGCTCGCCGCTATCGGGGTCGAACTCCGCCAGAAGAAAGGCACCGGGACGCGGCTTTACGTCCTTGCGCGAGCCGGGCTTGAAGATCTTTACGCCCCGGGCGGCTGTCTTCTCGTTCGGGCTGTCCTCCTCGTAGGTGACCGTGGACTCGCATCCGATCTGCTCGATTTTTTCGAGCTTGAGCACGGGAGCCGCATGGGCGTAGGCGGCAAGGCCGATCAGTCCGCAGAGCATGATGGAGAGTCGTTTCATATTTTTCGCCGTCATCAAGACGTGATGCCGTCGCGGACTGCCAACAACCGAACCCGGCCGGGGCAATGCTCAGTACAACACAATGCGCAGGTCCGCCAGTTCGCCTTGCTGGCCGCGACAACGACGGCCTTGATCCTGTCCGCCGCGGGCGTCAGTGTCCGACCCCGACACAAGGAGATGTGCATGCCCAGGACAATGGCCGCTGCCGCGGCGATGATGATCGCATTCGCCGGTCATGCCGCCGCGCAGGACTGGCCCAGCCGGCCGATCACGCTCATCGTTCCGTTTGCCCCCGGCGGCGGCATCGACGTGAGCGCGCGCATCCAGGCGCTGCGCATGGGCGAGCTGCTTGGCCAATCGATCGTGGTGGAAAACGTCGGGGCGGCCGCCGGCATGGTCGGGGGCCAACGCGTCGCCAAGGCCGAGCCGGACGGCTACACGCTGCTCATCGGCAATTCCGGCACGCACGCGTACAATCAGACACTTTACAAGAAGCCGCTCTACAATGCCGTGACCGATTTTCAGCCGGTCGGGATCGTATCGGAGTCGCCGCGCATCCTGATCGCGCGCAAGGATTTGCCCGCAAACAATCTGCAGGAGCTCCTCGCTTATCTGAAGGCGAACGAGAAAACGGCGCAATTCGCCTCCGCCGGCGTCGGCTCGGGGACGCATCTGCCCTGCGTGCTGTTCAATTTGGCAACCGGGCTCAATACCACGCACGTCCCTTATCGCGGTGAGGGACCGGCGATGCAGGACGTCATCGGTGGCCGGGTCGACTATATGTGCACCACCATCCAGAGCGGCGCGGCACAGGCCAAACAAGGCACCGTGAAAGCCATTGCGGTGATGGCGGAGAAGCGAGCGCCGATCATTCCCGATCTCGCGACCACGGGCGAGCAAGGCTTGCCCGGCGTCGAGGCGAGCGTGTGGAACGCCTTCTTCTTCCCGAAGGGAACGCCGCAGCCGATCGTGCGCAAGCTCAACAAGGCGATGAGCGACATGCTCGACGATCCGGCGATCCGCAAGCGCCTCGAGGAGCTCGGCCTCGAGATCGTGCCGCCCGAACGCCGCAGCGCAGAATATCTCGCCAAGTTCCTGCCGCAGGAGATCGAGCGCTGGGCCAGGCCCATCCGCGAGGCCGGCATCAGCGCGGATTGAAATCGGCGCTGGCGCGAGTTCAGTTGAGATTGAATCTTTGCCCGTCGAGTTATGACGGCCGGTGCCGCATCGTCCCCTCCCCCGCTTGCAGTCGAACTCGGGTTTACCCGAGTTCGACCGCTTGATTGATCGGCCGAAGTCGGAAACATCCGACTTCGGCTGGAGGGACGGGGACGGGGCACGCGATACGAGAGAGGCTCCAGATGAGGCAGCAGTTCGGGTCACCCCCTCCCCACCCCTCCCACGCAAGCGGGGGAGGGAGCAGACCGAGTTTGATGCTGAAGGCGATGGGCGTCGCCGCGATGGCGCTCCTCCTATCCTTCGCCGCGGCGAACGCACAGGACTGGCCGAGCCGGCCCATCACCATGATCGTGCCGTTCGCGGCCGGCGGCCCGGTCGATACGCTGGGCCGGATTCTCGCGGCGCGCTTGAGCGAAATCCTCGGCCAGCAGGTCGTCGTCGAGAACGTCGGCGGCGCGGGCGGCATGACCGGCGCCAGCCGCGCCGCCAAGGCGGCGCCTGACGGCTATACCGTATTGCTCTCGGGCAGCGCCGTTCTCGCCATCAACCAGACTCTCTACAAGAAACCGCTCTACAACGCGGCGAGCGATTTCGAGCACGTGGCGCTGTTTGCGGATTCGGCGCGGGTGCTGATCGCGCGCAAGGACTTCCCGGCGAATACGCTCTCCGAATTCGTCGCCTACGCCAAAGCCAATCAGGGGAAGATGCAATACGGCTCCGCCGGCGCCGGCTCGGGCATGCATGTGTGCGCCGCCCTGCTCGACGCTGCCATGGGCACCAGGATCACCCACGTGCCCTATCGCGGCGCCTCCGTGGCGATGCAGGATTTGATCGGCGGACGCATCGACTTCGTCGCCGAGCAGATTTCGACCGCGCTGCCGCAGATTCAGGGAAACACGGTGAAAGCGATCGCCACGCTCGGGCTCGATCGCGCGCCGGGGCTGGAACAGCTTCCCACCGCGCAGGAGCTGGGCCTTGCCGGTCTCGACTGCGGCAGTTGGTCGGCGCTCTCCTTGCCGAAGGGAACGCCCGACGAGATCGTGCGGCGCCTCGCCAAGGCGGTCAACGAGGCGGTGGACACGCCGGCGGTGCGCGAGCGCCGCAAGAGCATCGGCGTGACCATCCCGCCGCCGGAGCGGCGGACGCCGGACTATCTCGCGAAATTCGTGCCGAGCGAGATCGAGCGATGGGCGGCTCCCATCAAGGCGAGCGGCGCGAGCGAGGACTGAGGGCGAACCACTCATGGTGTCGTCCCCGCGAAAGCGGGGACCCATAACCACCGCCTCTGGAATATGGGTCCCCGCTTTCGCGGGGACGGCACCATATGTGCTGCACGAGAGGCGTCCCCGCGCCTCACCCGCGGTGACGAAGCACGATAAGTGCGGTGTCGTCGTAACGGCGCCGCTCAAGCTCTTCGAAGCCCTCGGGCGGGGCGAAGGCCGCGCTTGCCGCCTCCTCCACAACCGCGAGCGCGCCAGGGATGAACCAACCGCCGGCGCGCGCCGAGGCGAGCGCCGCTTCGGCGAGAGAGCGCCCATAGGGCGGATCGAGGAACGCGAGCGAGAACGGCGCAAGCGGATGCGCGGCACCAAGCTTGGCCGCATTGCGCCGGAAAATGCGGCTCACCCCGCCCAAGCCCAGCGCCGCGACGTTCTCCCGCAGCAGCGCGCGCGCCTCGGCGCCGTCGTCGACGAACAGCGCAAAGGCCGCGCCGCGCGAGAGCGCCTCGAGACCGAGCGCGCCGGTGCCGGCAAAGAGATCGAGCACGCGCGCGCCGCTGACCGGATCGCCATAGGCGTGAACGAGAATGTTGAACAGCGCCTCGCGCAGCCGGTCGGCGGTCGGCCGGATCGCCTGTGACTTGGGCGCGGCGAGAACGCGGCCGCGCAGCCGCCCGCCGACGATGCGCATCAGCGCCGCCCGCCGCGCTGGCGCCGGCGGCGTTTTTCCCGGCGGGCGAGCTCGGGCGCCCCGATGCGATCGGGATCAACGCGCCGGCGGCGTTTCGCACCACCTCGTTGCGGCTGCGCTCCGGGCGCTGCGGCGGCGGACGGTGCCTCTCGCTCGATCGGGCCAGAGAAATCCGCACCCGCCGACGCCGCGATCCGTTGGCCCAACTGGTCGCGCAAGGTCCGCGTCTTGACCTCCACGATCGCGCCGGGAGCAAGCTCGCCGAGCTGGAAGGGGCCGAACGACACGCGAATGAGCCGGTTGACCTTGAGGCCGAGGTGCTGGAGCACGTTCCTGACCTCGCGGTTCTTGCCCTCGCGCATCGCAAAGGTGAGCCAGACATTGCTGCCCTGCGCGCGGTCGAGCGTGGCCTCGATCGCCCCATAGCGGACGCCGTCGACGGTGATGCCGGCGGTGAGCCGGTCGAGCTGATCCTGCGCAACGCGCCCGTGCGCGCGCACGCGGTAGCGGCGCAGCCATCCCGTCGCCGGCAACTCGAGGACGCGCGCGAGAGCGCCGTCGTTGGTCAGCAGCAGCAGGCCCTCGGTGTTGAGGTCGAGGCGGCCCACGCTGATCAGGCGCGGCAGGCCCTTGGGGAGCGCCGTGAAGATGGTCGGCCGGCCGCCGGGATCGGCGTGCGTGGTCAATAGCCCGCGCGGCTTGTGGTAGAGGAAGAGCCGCGTGCGCTCGCGGGCGGGCAGCGGCTGCCCGTCGACGCTGATGCGATCGGCAGCCGTGACGTTACGCGCGGGCGAGGCGATCACTTCGCCGTTGATCGCAACGCGTCCCGCCGCGATCCACGTCTCAGCTTCCCGCCGCGAACATAAGCCCGCGCGCGCGATGGCCTTGGCGATGCGCTCGCCCGCCGGAGAATCATTTGGCCCGTTCACACGCGTCACCGTTGCGCTCGCTGCTTTGGTCGCGGCGTGATAGCAGATCGGGAAAGAGCAATCAGCAACCAGCGATCCGTATTCAGGTGAGGTGGAAATCAGCGTGAGCAGCAAACTCGATCCTTACCCTCCCCCTTGTGGGGAGGGTCGGCGCACGCAGGCAAGCTTGCGCAGCCTGCGCAAGCTTGGCTGCGCTGCGCCGGGGTGGGGGTCGTGCGGTGATCCGCCGAAGGACCCCCACCCCCGGGGAGCATACCGAGTACGCGGCGCGATTATGCATCAAGCAAGCGAAAGCCGATGATGCTCGCAAAAAGCTTCATGGATGCGGCGCTCGAGGAGGCGCAGGCGGCCGCGGACGCCGGCGAGGTGCCGATCGGCTGCGTGATCGTGTGCGACGGCGACGTCATCGCGCAGGCCGGCAATCGCACGCTCGCCGATCGCGATCCAACCGCGCATGCCGAAATGGTGGCGATCCGCCGGGCGGCGGAAACGCTGGGGAGCGAGCGGCTCGTCGACTGCGATCTCTACGTGACGCTCGAGCCCTGCACGATGTGCGCGGCGGCGATCTCGTTCGCCCGCAT
>DASQXF010000103.1:0-7798 GCA_035639895.1 Xanthobacteraceae bacterium | reverse complement strand
TCGATGCGCGCCGGATCGTTTTCGTCGACGGCGCATTCGTTCCCGAGCTTTCCGATCTCGCCCGCCTCGAGCCGGGGCTCACCATCGGCTCCATGGCGCAGGCGCTGGCCGCCGGCGATCGCGGTCTCCTCGCCCATCTCGGCCAGGTCGTGCCCACGCAGGACGTCGCGGTGGCGCTCAACACGGCGTTTATGGGCGACGGCGCGCTGATCCATGTCGCGCAAGGTGCGGCGCTGGCGCAGCCGCTGCATCTGGTGTTCGTGAATGGCGGCCGCGAAGCGGCATCCATATTCGTCCGCTCGCTTGTGGTGATTGAAAGCGGCGCCCGCGCAATGCTGCTCGAAAGCCATGTCGGCTCGAGCGCGAGCGAAGATCAAGTGAACGCGGTGCTCGAGCTGAAGGTCGGCGATGCCGCTCATGTCGATCACATCAAGATTACCGACGAAGGCGCGGGCGCGCTGCATCTGTCGACGCTGATCGCCGCGATCGGCGCGCATGCCCGTTTCAACGAATTTCTGTTCACGACCGGCGGCGGTGTCGTGCGCAACCAGGCATTCGTTCGCTTCGGCGGGGAGGGCACGGTCGCCGGCATCCGCGGCGCGAGCCTGCTCAAGGGCCGCCAGCACACCGACACCATCTTGGTTGCCGAGCACGCGGCGGTGGACTGCACCAGCCGCGAGGTGTTCAGATCGGTGCTCGACGAGGAAAGCCGCAGCGTCTTTCAAGGCAAGATCATCGTGCGGCCGCACGCGCAGAAGACCGACGCCAAGATGGTGACGAACGCGCTGCTGCTCTCGGAGCGCGCCGAGGCCGACAACAAGCCCGAGCTGGAGATCTTCGCCGATGACGTGCAGTGTGGGCACGGCGCGACCTCGGGCGCTCTCGACGAGGAGCTGTTGTTCTACCTCAAGGCGCGCGGCATTCCGGCGAAGGAAGCGCAGGCGCTGCTGATCCAGGCCTTCGTCGGCGAGGCGGTGCAGGGGATCGAACACGCGGGGCTGCGCGACGCGCTCATGGATCGTGTCGTCGCCTGGCTCGGGGCGCGAGCATGACGACGCATTCGGCAATCAAGAACGGCGCCTATGATGTGGACCGCATCCGTGAGGACTTTCCAATCCTCGGCATGCAGGTCTATGGCAAACCGCTCATCTATCTCGACAACGCGGCCTCGGCGCAGAAGCCGAAGGCGGTGCTCGATCGGCTGAACCACGCCTACACCGCCGAATACGCCAACGTGCATCGCGGATTGCATTATCTCGCCAATGCCGCGACCGAGGCCTACGAGGACGCGCGCGAGAAGGTGCGCGCCTTCCTCAACGCTGCCCGCAAGGAAGAAATCATCTTCACCCGCAACGCCACCGAAGCCATCAATCTCGTCGCCTATACGTTCGGCCGCGAGCGCATCAAGGCCGGCGACGAGATCGTGCTCTCCATTATGGAGCATCATTCGAACGTCGTGCCATGGCACTTTTTGCGCGAACGCCAGGGCGCGGTGCTCAAATGGGCGCCGGTCGATGACGAGGGCAATTTTCTCATCGACGAATTCGAAAAACTGCTTTCACCGCGCACCAAGATGGTCGCGATCACTCACATGTCCAACATGCTCGGCACGCTCGTGCCGGTGAAGGAGGTCGTGCGCCGCGCCCATGCCCGTGGCATTCCGGTTCTGCTCGACGGCGCGCAGGCCGCCGTTCATCTCGACGTCGACGTGCAGGACATCGGCTGCGATTTTTACGCGGTGACCGGCCACAAGCTGTACGGGCCGACCGGCATCGGCGTGCTGTATGGCAAGCACGAGCATCTTGCGGCCATGCCGCCGTTCAACGGCGGCGGCGAGATGATCCGCGAAGTGTTCGAGGACCGCATCACCTACGGCGAGCCGCCGCACAAATTCGAGGCCGGCACCCCTCCCATCGTGCAGGCGATCGGGTTCGGCGCGGCCATCGACTACGTCAATTCGATCGGCAAGGAGCGTATCCGCACATACGAGGCGTCCCTCGTCACATACGCGCACGAGCGGCTGCGCGAGATCAACTCGCTGCGCATCTTCGGCACGACCAAGGACAAGGGCCCCATCGTGTCGTTCGAGCTCAGGGGCGCGCATCCCCATGACGTCGCGACCATCATCGACCGTGCCGGCGTCGCCGTGCGTGCCGGTACCCATTGCGTGATGCCGCTGCTCGCCCGCTTCGGCGTGACCGCGACGTGCCGAGCGTCATTCGGCCTTTACAACACGCGCGCCGAGGTGGACGGGCTTGCGCAAGCCTTGATCAAGGCGCAGGGTTTCTTCACATGAGCGACGACCCGAACAGGCCTGCGGGGGTTGCCGGCTCCGCCGCCGAGGCCCCACTTGCGCCTGCAGCGGCCGCGTCCTCGGCGCTGCCGGAGGGCGAGTTGGCGCGGCTGACGGACGACGTCATCGCCGCGCTCAAGACCGTCTACGATCCGGAGATTCCCTCCGACATCTACGAGCTCGGTCTCATCTACAAGATCGACATCGCGGATGATCGCGCGGTGACGATCGATATGACGCTCACCACGCCCAACTGCCCCTCGGCGCAGGAGTTGCCGACCATGGTCGAGAACGCGGTGGCGAGTGTTTCCGGCGTGGGCGAAGTGAAGGTCAACATCGTATGGGATCCGCCCTGGGATCCGAGCCGCATGTCGGATGAAGCGCGGTCCATGCTCAACATGTGGTGAGAAGCCTTGAGCCGTGTCCCGGATGCGGTGCAGCGCGAAACGAAGTGGAGCGGTGCACCGCTGATCCGGGACCGTCACGGTTCGTAACGGTCCCGGGTCTGTAGCGCACCGTTACGCTTTGCTTCACGCTGCGCTGCGCCCGGGACACCGGATTAGTCGTATGAAGCTCGACCGCGTGATCGAGACCTGCCTTTACGTCGATGACCTCGAGCGTGCGGCGCGGTTCTACGAGCAGGTGCTGGGGCTCACCGAATTGACCAGCGACGCCCGATTTCGCGCCTATGACGTCGGCGGGCAAAGCGTGGTGTTGCTTTTTCATCGCGGCGCCACGCTCGAGACGGTGCGCATGCCGGGTGGCACTATCCCTCCGCACGACGGCCACGGATCGCTGCATATGGCCTTTGCCATTGCTGCGGATCAATTGCCGCAATGGGAGCAAAGGCTGGGTGAGCACGGCATCGCCATCGAGGGCCGCACCGCCTGGTCGCGCGGCGGACACAGCATCTATTTCCGCGATCCCGACGGCCATCTGCTGGAACTGGCCACGCCGGGCCTGTGGGCGACATATTAGGGCCGTGTTGTGCCAAGCTTCTCTGGATCTAATCCAATGCGGCCTTGCCTCGTCGGCCTTCACAACCACAAATTCGTTGTTATTTTAGGCGCATAACGGATTCCGCCGCCGGGTCTTGAACCTGGCGGGAGGAGAAAGACGAAATGGCCGCACCTCGCGCGAGACCCCAGGCGATCAGCCTTACGGATGCCGCTGCTGAGCGCATCAAATACGTGATGGCGAACGCGGAGCAGCCGATCGTCGGCGTGCGCGTCGGTGTCAAGAACGGCGGCTGCGCGGGCATGACCTACACCATGGAATACGCCGAGCGCGTCGAGGCAGCGGACGAGGTGGTCGAGGAGAAGGGCGTGCGCGTGCTGATCGACCCAAAAGCCGTGCTGTTTTTGATCGGCACCGAGATGGACTACAAGACCGACAGGCTCGCCGCGCAATTCGTCTTCAACAATCCGAACCAGACCTCCGCTTGCGGCTGTGGTGAATCGGTCAAGCTCAAGCCTTCGGCGCAGGTGAGCTAGACTAGCCGATTATCCGCTCAGATTTGTCGTCAACGCCGCGCTCGCGGACCGTTCGGCGTGGGGGGGTGCGCATGTGGGCCTGACGTCTCGCGCGTTCCTTCCGCCTCAGGCCGCGCGCCGGTAACGCGCGGCGAACTGTTCGCGGATGTGACGTGAAAGTTGGAGCGCGACGTCGGAAGCGCCTTTACTCGGCAGATGCAGATTGATGTGAAACGTCGGTAGTGGCGGCAGACCGGCCCCCAAACTTAGGGCCTCAAGCAAATTCGGCACAGTTGAGGCGAGCAACGCCACCACGGCGAGGTCGGCCTCGACGGGTGCACGCAGTGACTCCATATTGCTGACTTCGCAAACCGGCCGCCAGTCGCGGCCGGCGTGGTTGAGGGCCTCGATGACAACCGGCCGAAAGGCGCAGTCCTCGTCGCCAATGGATACCGGTAGCGGATCGCGTTTGTAAGCACGCCCATCGCGCGCACCGACCCATACCAGCGGATCCCGCAGAAGTGTCTCGCCATTCGCCGGGCGATCGCACTCTGTTGTCAGCGTCAGGTCGATTTCGCGGCGCGCGAGCGCGCGCAGCAGCTTCACGGTCGTGCTGCAGACCAACGAAACGCGCACGCCGGGCCAGGCCTGATCGAAGCTCTTGAGAACCGGCGGCATATATGGGCCGACAATGTCATGTGGCACACCGAGACGCACCTCGCCGTTGAAATCGGGCGCCGTCATCAGCGCCCACACCTCGTCGTTGAGGGCCAGGAGACGCCGCGCGCGGACCAGAAGCCGCTCGCCACTCGGAGTAAGGCGCAACCCGCGACGGTCGCGTTCGAACAACTGCCGCCCGAACATCTCCTCGAGGCGCTTAACCTGCTGACTGACGGCCGCCTGCGTCAGGTTCACAAGCCTCGCCGCCGTGGTCATTCCCCTAGTCTCGGCGGCAGCGACAAACGCCCTGAGGAGGGAAGTATCGATATTGTGCGGCATGGCTTCTCAATAAGCGATCATTATCCTGACCATAATAGACATTCGCTTCCGTTATAGAAGCTCTTCCCGCTAATTTCTAGATCGCCGTGATGCCCATTCCTTGGAGCCTGCCATGTACGTCTCAAGCGCCCATTCAGGCCCCCCGGCACAGCGCCAATGGACGATGTTTGAGTTCTGGTTGGCGCTGGCGCGCGACTTGGCATGGCTGATCGCCGCGATCGCCGATGAACTGCGCACCCGTCGCGACATACGGCGGCTTGCGGCAATGGACGATCGCACGCTCAAAGACTTCGGCCTGGGCCGCTGCGAGATCGAGCACCGCGTGCGGTACGGCAGTCATGGATGAGGTGTCGAGAAGCAGCCGGGAGGGGCTTCTCGCGGCGCTGGGCTAGTGACGCCTCCTGGGCTTAGCCGCGGACCAGGTCGGTGAGACGCGCGCTCCGGTCCTCACGCCTTGGCCGGAACCGGCCGCAGCAGAAATGCCGGCAAATGTCCGCCATCATCGGCATGCGCGGCGCGGGGCGCTGGCTTGCGTGCATGCCGCGGACGCACCTCATCGAGGCGAGTGACCGGCGCGGGCTTGCCCTCGTGTCGCGCAGGCCGCTCCTGTCGTTGCCCGCGGCGACCACCGCCGTGTTCGCTCTTGCGGTGCCCGCCCGCTTCTGCGCGCTCGTGGCTGGATGCTTGCGGCTCTCCGCCCATCCAGGGAATCGACTGCCCGATCAGCTGCTCGATCGCCGCGACGTTCTTGCGGTCGGCAGGCGCAACGATGGTGATTGCGGTGCCGCTTCTTCCGGCACGTCCGGTGCGGCCGATGCGGTGGACGTAATCGTCGGGATGGTGCGGGACATCGAAGTTGAAGATGTGGCTGACGGCGGGAATATCGAGGCCGCGCGCGGCGACGTCGGAGGCAACCAGCAGGGTCACCTCGTTTTTGCGGAATTGGTCGAGCGCGGCTGTGCGCGCCGGCTGGTCCATATCGCCGTGCAGCGCGATGGCGGAAAAGCCGTGCCGGAGCAACGAACGATGCAGCGCCGCGACTTCGCGCTTGCGGTTGCAGAAGATGATCGCATTGGTCAAGCCTGTGGCCGAGCGGATGACGCGGCGCAGCGTATCGCGCTTGTCGTGCGGCTCGCGGCCGGTCTTGACCAGCAATTGAGCGGTGGTGGCGACCGTGGTCGCCGGGCGCGAGACTTCCACCTTCACCGGATTATGTAGGAACTGTTCGGTGATGCGCCGGATCTCCGGCGGCATGGTGGCGGTGAAGAACAGCGTCTGACGCGTGAACGGAACCAGCTTGCAGATGCGCTCGATGTCGGGGATGAAGCCCATGTCGAGCATGCGGTCGGCCTCGTCGATCACCAAGAGCTCGACCCCGGTGAGCAACAGCCGTCCGCGCTCGAAATGGTCGAGGAGGCGCCCCGGCGTGGCAATGAGAACGTCGACGCCGCGGGTGAGCTTGGAATCCTGATCATCGAACGAGACGCCGCCGATCAGCAGCGCGACGTTGAGCTTTTGACCCGCGCCGTACTTTTCGAAGCTTTCCTGAACCTGCGCGGCGAGTTCGCGCGTCGGCTCGAGAATGAGCGTGCGTGGCATTCTGGCGCGCGCGCGGCCGTGTTCGAGTCTCGTGAGCATCGGCAACGTGAAGGCGGCGGTCTTGCCGGTGCCGGTCTGCGCGATACCAAGCACGTCGCGCCGTGCGAGCACGTGCGGTATGGCTTGTTGTTGGATGGGGGTGGGGGTGGTGTAACCGGCCGCTTGGACAGCGGCGAGAACTTTGTCGGACAAGCCGAGCTGTGAAAACGACATGAAACCTCGAATCGGGACCATCCGGAGCCTAGCCGCGCCGGGTGACGGAACAACGACTAAAGTTGCGCGGAGACGGACGGCGCTACGGTCGAACCGTTGCGCGGAACATAGTGGCTCGCGGCTCAAAGTCAATCCTGCTGCACTGCAATAAGTCGAATTGTGGCTTAATTTTTTCCTGTCGGAAGCGGAGTTGGTGATGCCTGAACCGCTGCCTATCGTCCTTATCCCGGGGCTCAACTGCTCCGCGCGGCTTTATGCAGACCAGATTCCTGCGTTGTGGCGATTCGGGCCGGTCACGGTCGCCGACCATACCCGCGACGACAGCATGGATGCGATTGCGGGGCGCATCCTCGCTGCCGCGCCGCCGCACTTTGCGCTCGCGGGACTTTCGATGGGCGGCTATCTCGCCCTGACGATCGTGCGGCAGGCACCCGAGCGCGTGCAAAAGCTCGCGCTGCTCGACACGTCGGCGCGGGCGGAAAGCCCGGAGCAGACGGCGCGTCGCAAGCCGCAGATCGCGCTCGCCCAAAACGGCCGTTTCGCCGAGGTCCCGCCGCTGCAGTTTCCGTTTTTCGTGCATCGCAACCGGCAAGGCGACGACGCGCTGAGAACGCGCGTGCGCCTCATGGCCGAGGAGACCGGAGCGGAGGCTTTCTTGCGCCAGGAGCATGCGCTTATCACGCGGGCAGACGCGCGGCCGTTGTTGGCGACAATCAAATGTCCGACCCTGGTCCTCGTCGGCGACGGCGATGAGCTCACCCCGCCGGCGCTCTCGCGCGAGCTCGCTGAAGGTATCGCCGGATCGCGGCTCGTCATCGTTCCCGACTGCGGGCATCTTTCGACCATGGAGCGCCCGGAGGCGGTGAACAGGGCGCTCGTCGAATGGATGAATGGCTGATCGTTGTGCCGTTTGCCGTGCGGAAGTCGTAGCGTGAACGCCCCTAGAGGACGCGCTATGGCGAAATGCGGGGCACTAGCGCCATCGCCAGAACCCCGGATTCGCCACGCTTATCCGAGCTACGGCGCTGTGCCGTCGTCGGAAGCGCAGTGGTATAGACCACCATGGCATCGGTGCTCGATTTCATCGGCGACACGCCGCTCGTGGAGGCGACTCGCATCGACCGCGGGCCCTGCCGGCTCTTTCTCAAGCTCGAAAGCGCAAATCCCTCGGGCTCGCTCAAGGACCGGCCCGCACGCGCCATGATCGAAGCGGCGGAAGCCG
>DASQXF010000102.1:0-8451 GCA_035639895.1 Xanthobacteraceae bacterium | reverse complement strand
TGGCCGCGCGAACTCTCCGGCGGGCAAGCCCAGCGCGTCGCCATCGCACGCGCATTGGTGCCGCGGCCGGAGGTTCTTCTGCTCGATGAGCCGTTCTCCGCGCTCGATGCCTTCACCCGCGCAGACTTGCAGGATCATCTTCTCGATCTGTGGGCGGATCTCAAGCCGACGCTGGTCATGGTGACGCATGACGTCGATGAGGCGATCGTGCTCGCCGATCGCATCATGGTGATGCGGGCGCATCCCGGCCGGGTCTACGAGGAAATCGAATGCGATCTGCCGCGTCCGCGCGACCGCCAGTCGGCCGCCTTCGATTTCGTCAAGCGGCGCGTGCTTGCGGCGCTCGATCGTTCGCTCGATCGGGCGGTCGCGGTGACCGACGAGAGCGAGAGCCGCGCTGCGGCCGGCGGCGGGTTGTGGTGGTGACGGAGCATCGGGCGGCGCCTTCTTCAGCCGTCATTCCGGGGCGCCGCGAAGCCTGGAATCCATAATCATAGCTGGTGATCATGGATTCGGCTCCCCTGCTGCGCTCGGGACTCGGAATGACACTGACTTTGGATGAGGTTGTCAGAGCGCACACGAGCTTGCTTTTTCCCGTCACCTGTCGTCTGTGCATCGCCGTTGAAACTGGGAGATTGCCATGGATGCCACTGCGTTGCGCGCCATGCAGGCGCCGCTCAAGGAGCGCTACAAGGGCGATGCGAAGTCGGCCTTCATCACCTTGAAGGCCAAGGGGACGCTCGATGATGCGCACATCGCCTGCAAAGTTGAGACCGGGCGCGCGCTGGCGGTCGCGGGGCTGCACCCCGCAACGGGCGGCTCCGGGCTCGAACTGTGCTCCGGGGATATGCTGCTCGAGGCGCTGGTCGCCTGCGCCGGCGTGACGCTCAAGGCGGTCGCGACCGCGCTCGATATTCCGCTCAAGTCCGGCAAGGTCGCGGCCGAGGGCGATCTCGACTTCCGCGGTACGCTCGGGGTGGCGAAGGATGCGCCGGTTGGCTTTGCGGCGATCCGCCTGCGCTTCGAGGTCGACACCGAGGCCCCGCAGGACAAGCTTGATCAACTGCTCAAGCTCACCGAGCGCTATTGCGTTGTCTATCAGACGCTCAAGAGCGGGCCGCCCATCGAGGTCAAGCTCAGTCGCGCCTAATCAAGTGTACGCAGATTGCGTAGACTTATCTGCGTCGCTGCGCCCGGGACACGTTCCTTAACTTAGCCGCCATCCACTTTCGCGGGCATGAGCGTCGCATGCTCCCAGATCCGCCCTTTTGGTACGGTCTCGCACTCAAGGTGACGATGACCGCGACGATCGTCGTCGTCGCGTCCGTCGCGGCCGAGCGCAGCGGGCCGTTCATCGCCGCGCTCATTGCCGCGCTGCCGACCGCCGCCAGCGCGACCTACATCATCCTGGCGTTGGAACATCCGCCTGCCTTCATTGCCGCAAGTGCCGTCGGCAGCATGGCCGCAAACGCCGCGGTTGCGATCTTCGCGCTCAGTTACAGCGCGCTCGCGCAGCGCCATGGCATCGTGCTCAGCATAGCGGCCGCAACCCTCGTCTGGTTCACCGCCGCTGCGCTCCTGCGATTGGTCGACTGGACCCCAGCGACCGCGCTCGTCCTCAACGCGCTCGTCTTCGCTTTCACCATCCCGCTGTCGGCGCGCTACCGCACCGGTGCGGGGGCGAGGGAAAGCTTCAGGCGGAGCAGTTACGATCTTCCCGTGCGAGCGGCGGCGGTCGCAGTGGTCGTCACGGTGGTCACCACCGCGAGCCCCTGGATCGGCCCATTTGCCTCCGGCACGTTCGCAGTTTTCCCGATCGTGATGGGAAGCTTCGCCGTGATCATGCATCCGCGCGCCGGTGGTAAGGCGGCGGCCGCGGTCTTCGCCCATGCGCAGCCGGCGCTCCTGGGTCTTTGCCTCGGATTTCTCGGCGTGCATTACCTTGTCGAGCCGATCGGCGTGTGGTGGTCCCTCGCGGCGGGCCTCGCCATCACCGTGACGTGGAGCGCCGCGCTTTGGCTCGTGCGGCGCGTGCGGCTGGGCCTCGTGTGACTTAGCGCGAATTCAGATGAAGTGGAATCAACGCGAGCAGCGAACTCGGTCTTACCCTCCCCCTTGTGGGGAGGGTCGCGAGCGAAGCGAGCGGGGTAGGGGTCGTGCGGTGATGCACCAATGTCGCCGCACTTCGGGACCCCCACCCCCAACCCTCCCCACAAGGAGGGGAGCGGACCGAGCACGCGGCCCGCAAAGACGACATGCGGTTAAGCGCTATTTGTCGATGGAAAGCTTCTGCTCGCGGATCACCTTGGCCCATTTGTTGGTCTGGACCTTGATGTAATCGGCGAAGGCTTCCGGCGAGCTCGGCATCGGCTCGAACATCTGCGGCGCCAGGAATTTTTCGCGGAACTGCGGATCGGCCAAAAGCTTCACGACCTCGGCATTGATCTTGTCGACAATGTCGCGCGGCGTGCCGGCGGTCGCGAACAGCCCGAACCAGGTCGAAGCCTCGTAGCCCGGCAATCCGCTTTCGGCGACCGTCGGGATATCGGCGGCGGGAGCAAGCCGTTTGCTGCTGCCGATGCCGAAAATCTTGATCTGGCCCGCGCGGAACGGCGGCAGCGCCAGGCTGACACTCACCGACATCAGATTGACATGTCCGGCAATCACATCCGTGAGCGCTGGCGCGGCGCCGCGATAGTGAACGGCTTGAAGCTTCACGCCGGCCATGCTCTCGAACAGGACCATGTTCATGTGCGGCGCCGAGCCGATACCGGCAGTGCCGTAGGTGAGTTCGCCCGGCTTCTTCTTGGCGAGCTCGATCAACTCGCGCACGTTGTTCGCCGGCAGCGACGGATGGCCGAGCAGCGCCTGGTTGATGCGCACGATGCCGGTGATCGGGGTGAAGTCCTTCTCCTCGTCGTAGGGCAGCTTGCCTTTGCCGTAGAGGATCGGGTTGATCGTGAAGGTCCCCGCCTCTGCCACCAGCAGCGAATAGCCGTCGGGCGCGGCCTTCGCGACCGATTGCGCGCCCACCACGTGGGCGGCGCCACCCTTGTTTTCGACCACGACCTGCTGGCCCCACACCTCCGCCAAGCGCTGGGCGAGCGCGCGCGCTACCACGTCGGTCACGCCGCCGGCTGCGGCCGTCACAGTGAGTGTGATGGTGCGCGTCGGATAGGATTGCGCTTGCGACGCGGCGGGATCGCCGAGGCAGGCGAGCAAAATGAGAGCGCCGAGCAATCTGTCCATGGTCAGCGATCCTCCGCCGCCTTGACCTTGAGCGCGTAGAGCGCCTCGATCGCCTCGCGCGGCGACATCTCGTCGGGATTGAGCGCCGCGAGCGCCGAGATGATGCTATCCGCTGCGCTAGCACCGGCGCGCGGCGATGTCGCCCGCGGGGTTGCGGCAAATAGCGGCAGCTCGTCGAAATCGCGCGGCGACGCGCGATCCTCGGCCTCGAGCTTGGCGAGAACGAGCTTCGCGCGCTCGATCACCGCCGGCGGCAACCCCGCGAGCTTGGCCACCTGGATGCCATAGCTGCGGTCGGCCGTCCCCGGAACCACCTCGTGCAGGAACACGACGTCGCCCTGCCATTCCTTCACCCGGACCGTCGCATTGAACAGACGCGGCAGCTTCGTCGCCAACGCCGTCAGCTCATGGAAATGGGTGGCGAACAATGCACGGCAGCGGTTCGTCTCGTGCAGATGCTCGATGGTGGCCCACGCGATGGAGAGGCCGTCGAAGGTCGCTGTGCCGCGGCCGATTTCATCGAGGATGACGAGCGAGCGCTCGCCGGCCTGATTGAGGATCGCCGCGGTCTCCACCATCTCGACCATGAAGGTGGAGCGCCCGCGCGCGATGTCGTCGGCCGCTCCGACGCGCGAGAACAGGCGATCGATCGCGCCGATCTTGGCCCGCCGCGCGGGCACGAAGCTGCCTATTTGCGCAAGAATCGCAATCAGCGCGTTCTGGCGCAGGTAAGTCGATTTGCCCGCCATGTTCGGGCCCGTGACGAGATAGATGCGGCCATTGTCGGCCGATGCCGGCGGAGAGAGGTCGCAGTCGTTGGCGACGAACGGCCCGCCATCTCCGGTGAGCGCCTGTTCCACGACCGGATGGCGTCCGCCCTCGATGACGAAATCGAGCGAGGCGTCGATTTGCGGCCGTATGTAACGGCGCTCGACCGCCAATTGCGCCAACGCCCCCGCGACATCGAGCACGGCCAGCGCTTCGGCCGCCTCCTTGATCCGGGTGGCCGTCGCCGTCACGGCGGCTGCGAGCCGCTCGAATGTCTCGAGCTCGATCCCGAGCGCGCGATCGGCCGCGCTCGCGATCTTGGCTTCGAGCTCGCCGAGTTCGGTGGTGGTGAAGCGCACTTGCCCCGCAAGCGTCTGGCGATGAATGAAGGTCGCTTTGAGCGGCGCCGCCATCATTCTCTCGCCGTGCTGCGCGGCGACCTCGACGAAATAGCCGAGTACGTTGTTGTGGCGGATCTTGAGCGCGCGCACGGAGGTCAAATCGGCGTAGCGCGCCTGCAGCGCCGCGATCACGCGGCGCGATTCATCGCGCAGCGCACGCGCCTCATCGAGGGCAGCGCTATAGCCCGCGCGCACGAAACCGCCGTCACGCTTGAGGTGGGGAAGCTCATCGGCCAGCGCCGCGTTAAGCTCGCCGGCAAGCGCGGGATCGGGCCGGCGCAGCGCTTGCGCCGCCTGCGCGAGCTCGGCGGCGAGGTCACTGCGCTGCTCGAGGCCTGCGGCAAGCTCGGCGGCTGCGGTGATGCCGTCGCGGATGGCGGCAAGGTCGCGCGGACCGCCGCGCGCGACAACGAGCCGCGCCAGGGCGCGGGCGAGATCGGGTGCCGCCTTGAGGCGCTCGCGCACCTCGGCACGCGCCGCCATGTCGGTCACGAAAAATTCGACCGCATCATGACGCGCGCCGATCGCGGCGGGGCTGGTCAGCGGTGCGGCGAGCCGCTGGGCGAGAAGGCGCGAGCCCGCGCCCGTCACGGTGCGGTCGATGGCGGCGAGCAGCGAGCCGCGGCGTTCGCCCGCGAGCGTGCGCACGAGCTCGAGATTGCTGCGTGTCGCTTGGTCGATCGCAAGCGTCGCCCCCGGCGCCTCGCGCAGCGGCGGCGATAGCGGCGGGCGTCCGCCAAGCTGGGTGCGCTCGATATAGCTGATGCAGGCGGCGGCGGCCGTAAGCTCGAGCCGCGACAGCGCGCCGAAGCTTTCTGTCGTGGCGAGGCCGAAATAAGCCGCGAGCCGCCGCTCGGCGGTTGCTCCATCGAACACGTCGCGGGGAAGCGGCGTCACCGCCGGCAGCGAGCGCAGATAAGGAGCAAGCGCGCCGTCGTTGTAGAGCGCGTCCGACACGACGATCTCGCCCGGCTCGAGCCGGGCGATCTCGGCGCCAAGCCCCGAGCGGTCGCATTCAGCAATTCGGAACTCGCCGGTGGAAATATCGATCCAGGCGAGTGCGAACCGGCTCTCCTCGCCAACGGATGTGCGCGCGCGGGCGATCGCGAGCAGGTAGTTGTTGCGCTTGGCATCGAGCAGCGTGTCCTCGGTGAGCGTGCCAGGCGTGACCACGCGGATGACGTCGCGCCGCACCACGCTCTTGCCGCCGCGCTTCTTCGCCTCTGCAGGGTCCTCGAGTTGCTCGCAGACCGCAACGCGATGGCCGAGCGCGATCAGGCGGTTGAGATACTCGTCGGCGCGATGGACCGGCACGCCGCACATCGGGATGTCGCGGCCGAGATGCTTGCCGCGCTTGGTGAGCACGATGCCGAGCGCGCGCGCGGCGACCTCAGCGTCCTCGAAGAACAGTTCGTAAAAATCGCCCATCCGGTAGAACAACAGGCAATCCGGGTTGGCGGCTTTGATCTCAATATATTGCTCCATCACCGGCGTGGCGCGCGGGGCGGCATCGCCGGGCGATGCGGATTCGAAGCCGGACGGAACAATCGGGCGCGCGGCATCCATGGCGCCGCGACGCTAGCAGATGGCGCGGCGAGATTCATGGGGCGGAGCTTGAGATAGCCACAGCAACGTGCGCACAGCGCATCAACGTCTGCCGACGTGCACAGCGCGGTTGTGCGAGCCCGCGTTAGGCGCGGGGAACTATTGAAAGTGCGTGGTATGACGCAGGCGTCACGGCGCCTTGCAGTCTCACTCTGGCCTGATGCCTGATGCCCTGACCACCTTGCCCCATTTGTCGACCTCGGCCGCCATGTAGCCGCCGAACTCGGCAGGGGTGAACAATATGGGCGTGGTGGCGACATCGGCGAGCCGCGCCTTAATCGTCGGGTTGACCAGGCCGGCATTAATCTCGCGATTGAGCCGCTCGATGATCTCGCGCGGCGTGCCGCGCGGCACGCCCACACCGCACCAGGAGTTCGCCTCGTAGCCCGCCACCGTCTCGCCGATGGTCGGCACGTCCGGCAGCACCTCGGAGCGGCGCTTGCCGCCCATGCCCAAGGCGCGCAGCGAACCTGAGCGGATGTGCGCCAGCGAGCCCGTCAGCACATCGATCGCCACCTGCACCTGCCCGCCGATGAGATCGGCGACCATGGGCGCCCCGCCGCGGTACGGCACGTGGATCATGTTGACGCCGGTCATCATCTTGAACAGCTCGCCGGCGACGTGCGACGTCGAGCCGGTGCCGAACGAGCCGATGCTGATCTTGCCCGGATTGGCCTTGGCATAGGTGATGAGTTCGGCGACCGTTTTGGCCGGCACCGCCGGATTCGCGACCAGCACCAGCGGAAAATCGATCAGCCCGGAGACCGGCGCGATGTCGTGCAAGAGGTTGAATGGAAGATTGTCGAACAGCGTGACGTTGACCGCAGCGGAGGCCGGAACGAACAGCAGCGTGTAGCCGTCGGGCGGCGAGTTGACAACGGTCTGGACGGAGATATTGGCGCTCGCGCCCGGCTTGTTTTCGATCACTACGGGCTGGCCGAGCCGCTGCGCCAGCCACGGTGCCATGATTCGCGAGACGATATCGGCCCCGCCGCCGGGCGGAAATCCCACCACCCAGCGCAGCGGCCGCGCCGGATAGGCCTGCGCGCTTACGCCGCCCGGCGCGACGGAAACGGCCGCGGTAGCGACCTGCAGAAAACGACGGCGGGAGACGTTCATGGCGCTCCTGCTTCGCCTGTGTTCCGGGCGCAGCGTAGCGCGCGCTGCACCGCATCCGAGACCCGAAGCGCCGCCTAACTTACCAGCTTTCGGCCGGTGACAGCTTCCAGATTCTTATAGTCGATCTTCTCGCGGTCGGCTTTGGGAATATCGAGGGAATCGAGGATCTCGAGCGTGCGGCGCGGATACATCGTGCCGCCTTCCGGATCGAACGGACAGTCGGAGGCGAACACGATCTTCTCCAACGGGAAAAATTCCAGGCCGCATTTGGTCGCGGGCTTGCCGCCGAATACCGCCGTGTCGGCGTAGAAGTCCTGCTTAAAATAGTCGAGCGGACGCTTCTTGAGGCTTTTGCGCAGCGAGACATAATCCTCATCGCTGGTGCGCGATCCCAGCACGTCCCAACCCGGGCCGATACGTCCCTCCAGCATCGGCACGATGCCGCCGAAGTGGTGCGTGATGATCTTGAGATTGGGATGGTTGTCCATGATCTTGGAGAACACCAGACGCGCCATGGCGGTCGCGGTCTCGTATGACCAGCCGAACGTCCACCAGATTTCGTAAAGCGATTTCTTCTCGTCGATATAGTCCGGCATGTTGGCGCCGCGGGCCGGATGTATCCAGATCGGCTTGCCGAGTTCGTTCATCTTTTTCCAGAACGGGAGATATTGCGGCCGGTCGACTGGCTTGCCGGCGACATTGGTATAGATCTGCACGCCGAGCGCGCCGAGCTCCTTGATTGCGCGCTCCGCCTCGCGCACGCCGGCATCCGGCGCATCGAGCGAGATTTGTGCCACCCAGCCTGGAAAATGGTCGCGTTCCTTGGCGCAGAGTTCGGCAAAGCCGTCGTTGATCAGGCGGATGAGCTCGTCGATCTGCGCCGGAGTCTTGGCGAAGGTTTCCACCGGTGGCTGCGGGTACGACAGGATCTGCTGGTAGTCCTTGAAACCGTCGACCATCTTCTTGCGGTGGTCGAGGTCGAACAGCGCCGGCAAGGAGCGCACCCGCTTGCCCATGTCCTTGTAGTCGCCGGCGACCTCTTGCATCTTGTCGAAGAATTTTTTGGGAAAGAAGTGCGTATACGCGTCGATCCGCATCGGCGGTCCTCCGGCTTCTTCGGTGTATCCCGGGCGCAGCGCAGCACGAAGTGGTGCGCTGCAGACCGGGAATCGTTACGGTCTGTGGCGGTCCCGGATCAGCGGTGCACCGCTCCACTTCATCTCGCGCTGCACCGCATCCGGGACGCGCAAATTGATGAGCGCCTATGTCCCAGAAGGCGCCGTTTTCTACATGCTGGGCAGGCAGGAGT
>DASQXF010000101.1:0-13351 GCA_035639895.1 Xanthobacteraceae bacterium | reverse complement strand
CACGGCCTTGCCTGGCTTGCGACCTATGTCGAATCGGTGCGGCAACTTGCGGCCTATGCCGAGCGAATGCATGCGGGCGGCACACTGGGCGAGGTCGAGGAACTGCTCGTGCGGCTTGGGATCGGCGAATACCTCGCCCAGATTCAGGGCGGTATTCCAATGAGTCAGGGCGAAATCGTGCGTCCGCTCGATCTCGGCCTTGCCGCGGAGGCGGTCGTCGCGCGTCTAGCAGGCCCGCTGCAGGCGTTCGCCCAGGACCACGCCCAACAGCGGGCGCGGCTCGTCGAGCTGATGCGGGAGCATCATGGGATCACCGTCGGTGACTGCGGACTGGACGAGACATTGGCGACGATGCGCGAGGAGATGCGCAAGTTCGCCGACAGCGAAATCGCGCCGCAGGCACAGCAATGGCATCGCACGAACAGCTACATCCCGCTCGAGGTCGTTGCGCAAATGTCGGAGCTCGGCGTCTTCGGCCTCACAATCCCGCCGGACCATGGCGGCCTCGGGCTCGGCAAGGAGTCGATGTGTGTCGTCTCCGAGGAGCTCTCGCGCGGATATATAGGCGTCGGCTCGCTTGGGACGCGCTCCGAGATCGCCGCGGAGTTGATTATCGGCGGCGGCACCGAGGAGCAGAAAAACCGCTGGCTGCCGAAGCTCGCCTCCGGAGAGGTGTTGCCGACCGCGGTGTTTACCGAGCCCAATAGCGGTTCCGATCTTGCCTCGATCAAGACGCGGGCGGTGCGGCAGGGCGGTGTCTACAAGGTCTACGGCAACAAGACCTGGATCACGCATCCGGTGCGCGCCGATCTGATGACGCTGCTCGTGCGTACCGATCCAAGCGAGTCTGGCCATCGCGGGCTTTCCATGCTGCTTGCTGAGAAGCCTCGCGGCACCGATGACGAGCCGTTTCCGGCCGCGGGGATGTCGGGCACCGAGATCGAGGTCCTCGGCTACCGGGGCATGAAGGAATACGAGATCGCTTTCGACGGCTTCGAGGTGAAGGCCGAGAATCTGCTCGGCGGCGTCGAGGGCCTGGGCTTTCGGCAGTTGATGCAGACCTTCGAATCGGCGCGCATCCAGACTGCGGCACGCGCGATCGGCGTGGCGCAGGCGGCCATGGAGCAGGCCCTCGCCTATGGCCAAGAGCGCCAGCAATTTGGCGAACCGATCATCAATTTCCCTCGCGTCGCCGACAAGATCGCGATGATGGCGGTCGAAATCATGATTGCACGCCAGCTGACCTATTTCGCAGCGCGGCGCAAGGATTCAGGCAAGCGCTGCGATCTCGAGGCCGGCATGGCCAAGCTCTTGGCCGCCCGCGTCGCCTGGGCCAGCGCCGACAATGCCGTGCAAATTCACGGCGGCAATGGTTTCGCGCTCGAGTTTCCCGCCTCGCGCATCCTTTGCGATGCGCGTATTCTCAGCATTTTCGAGGGCGCGGCGGAAATTCAGGCGCAGGTCATTGCACGGCGGCTGCTCTCAGCGGGCAACTGAATCGGCGCTGCGGCGTTATCTGTCGAGCAATCGACAAGATCGCCGATAGCAGGGTCGGACCCGGAGGGAGCGCATGCAAAAGCACAAAATCCGGCAAGGCGACTGGGTCATCGTCTGCGACGGCAAGAAAGCCCTGCTGCTGGAGAACATCGGCGACGAGAAATTCCTCAACCTGAAGACCCGTGAAGTTCACGAGCATCCCGACTCGAAGACACACGAATTAGGAACCGACGCGCCGGGCCGCGCCTTTAGCTCGGTTGGAACCGAGCGCAGCTCGATGGAGCAGACCGATTGGCATGTTCAGGAGGAAGACAGATTTCTGCGTAAGCTTGCCGATCGCCTCGACGCGGCGGTGAACGCCGGGGAGGCCAAGTCACTGATTCTCGTCGCGCCGCCACGCGCTCTCGGTGTGCTGCGCCAAACCTATTCTCACAATCTCCGCGCCGCGGTGCGCGCCGAAATCGATAAGGATTTCGTCAAGCTTCCGGTGCACGAGATCGAGAAGCATCTCGCCGCGTGAGGCGCGGTACCTGCGAGGCAGCGGCGGCTTCGCCGTTGCCCGCGCGTTCTTAAATCAGTCGGACTACGCGTGGGAACGGCCGCATGAGTGAACCTCGCGCGGACCGCACAACTGGCTGAGCGCCCACCTACATCGCGATTACGCCGCCTTTGCTGGCTGCTTCAAGAGCTTGTCGACGTTGCCGGACAGGATCGCCTCGCCGTCCTTGCCGAGCGCGCGCAGCTCTCTCACGAAATCGCGCACTGCGGCGCGCTCGCGGATTTCCTGCGGGTAATCGGTGGCAAAAACGATGCGCGCGGCCGGGATCTCGATCAATGCGCCTCGCACGGCACCCATGGCCCCACAGAAGCCAGCGGTATCGAAGACCATGTTGTGCTGCAGATAATAGTCGAAATCGCGTTCCGGCTTCCTGCCGTGCCGCGCATTGTCCGCAGTCCCCCAGAACTCCTTATCCTGATAGGAGCGGATACGGCCGAGCAGCGCGGCGAGCCCGCCGCCGAGGTGGGACATGTGGACTGTCAACGCGGGATGGCGGTCGAATACGCCGGAATTGATCAGCCGAATGGTCGCCATCACCAGCGAAAATTCGCGGCCCACCGAACGCGCCATGTCGTAGCCGTCGAACTGCTGCGTCTGATTGAGCTTCAATGCGGGGTGGACGAATACGAACAGACCGAGCCGCGCGCATTCGGCCCAGAATGGCTCAAATTCGTCCGCGTCGAGATAAAGGCCGTTGGTCTCCGACGTGATCACCACGCCGGGAAAGCCGAGCTCGTGCTTGCAGCGCGCCAGCTCGCGCAGAGCCGCCGCACCGCCGAGTGGATTGGCATGCGCGGCGCCGATGAAACGGCCGGGATAATCGCGTTCCGCTTTCTTGGCGGTGTCGTTGCACAGACGCGACTTGTCGAGATCGGCGCACATGCCGGCAGCGCTGCTGAGAAAGGCAACGTCGATGCCGGCCTCGTCCATCATCCGGATATGCTCGTCGAGATCGAACAACATCCAGTGCAAGATGAAGCTCGGCGCGCCGTGCTCGTCGTAGGACACGATCTTGCGCCGACCGAGATCCTTCGGCATCAGCTCGTGCGGCGTAAAGTGGTGCTGGAAATCGACGATCATCGTGTCCCCTCCGTTGCGGTCGCGGCGCCGGCGAGGCGTGTCAAGCGATCGCGCCGAGGTCCTCTAAGGCGCGGGCGACGGCAAGGTCAAGCGCGGTGTGCGGGATCGCGCCGATCGCCGCCCCGAGCTTGGCACCGTCGATGCGATGCGGTTCGTTCCAGAGATAGGCGATTTCTGACAACTCCCGGCAGAGCGGCACGACCGGCCGAAGCGTGTGAATGAGCCACCATGTCATGCGTTTGGTTTCGAGCTTGCAGCGCATCGCTCGGGTGATCGCGGCAGCGAATTCGCCGCCGGTCGCTACGTGCCCGGGAAAGCCGAAGCGCGCGAACTGGGGAAGCGTTTCGCGAATCGTAGCGACGCGCACGAGCGTCGATGCGAAATCGGACAGATACGTCCATTCATGCGCAACGTCGAGCGGGCCGGGATAGGTAATGCGGCCGGCGCCGATCTCTTTGGCGAGAACAAGATCGAACCACGAGCCCCGTCCGACGCCATAAAAATCTCCCGCGCGCACAATGATGGTGCGCACGCCGCGCTCGGCCGCTTCCGCGATGCGATCCTCGATCGCCACGCGCAGCTGTCCCTTGCGCGAGGTGGGTCGCATCGGCGTGGTCTCGTCGATCACCGCCGGCAGCGGTGAGCCGTAGTTGTAGAGATTGCCCGGAAAGAGCAGCGTGGCGCCGGCCGTTTCCGCTGCGTTGATGGCGCAATGGGCGAGCGGCAGCGCCAGCCGTGACCACTCCGTATAAGGCGGATTGAGCGCGTGCAACACGACGTCGGCGCCGCGCGCTGCGTTGCCCACCGCCGCGTGGTCGAGCGCGTGGATCTCCACGATTTCGGTGTGGGGCGGTGCGCGCTCGGCACTGCCGGGGCGCACCAGGCTCGCGACGCTCCAGCCGGCGTCGCGAAAAGCCTCCGCCGCCTCGTGGCCGAGCCGCCCGGCAGCGCCGAGGACGAAGATGCGTCCGCTCATGACGGCCGGCTCGGGAGATGGAAAGGCATCGGCGTTGCTACGGCGACGGTGCAGCAAATGGTACGCGTCGCGCGCGCCATTTCAAATGCCGCGAATTTGATCGTGGCTGGGAATTGAAACTCTGCCGATGGCCTCGCCATCTCGAGGGTGATAAGAGCTTCTCGATGAGCGAATTCTTGATGTATGCCCTCGTTCCGATCGCCGTCGGCGCCGTCGCCGTGGTGCTGCTGCTCGGACTACATAACATGGCGCGCGGCGGCTCGCCGCACCGCTCGCAGAAGCTGATGCGGCTGCGCGTGCTGCTGCAATTCATCGCGATCGTCGTCATAATGCTGACCATCTGGGCGATCGGCAAATAGGGGCTGCGATGGTCGTTCTCAATAAGATCTACACGCGCACCGGCGACGACGGCACGACTGCGCTCGGCAACGGCGCGCGGTGCAAGAAGTACGATATGCGGATCCGCGCCTACGGCACGCTGGACGAAGTCAACGCGGTGATCGGCATCGTGCGGCTTCACATCGGCGGCGACGAAGCGCTGGACGCCACGCTGGCACGCATCCAGAACGATTTGTTCGACGTGGAGGCTGATCTCTGCCTGTCGGAGAAAGGGCCGGGCGGCGCGCGCATGACCGTCACCGATGCGCAGGTAGAGTGGCTGGAGCGACAGATCGACGAGCTCAATGCCGATCTGGCACCGCTGCGGTCCTTCATCCTGCCGGGCGGAAGCCCGGCCGCCGCGTATCTTCATCTCGCGCGCACGGTGTGCCGCCGCGCCGAGCGCATCATGGTCGAGCTCAAGGACAAGCCGGGCGAACCCGTCACGCCGGCAGCGCTAAAATACGTCAATCGTCTGTCGGATTTCCTTTTCGTCGCGGGCAGGCACGCCAACGATAAAGGTACAGCCGACGTGCTGTGGCAGCCCGGACAGAACCGCTGATCGGGGAAACCGTGCATGGTCGTCCCGATCTACGACGACAATCCCTTTGGACCGCCGCTGAAGCCGGTGATCACCTGGGGCCTGATCGCCGTCAATTTCGCGATTTTTCTCTATGAGATGGGGGCAGGCCAGCTCGCGCTGGACCGCATGATCGACACCTTCAGTCTCACGCCCGCGGCCCTGATCGGCGAGGTCGGCGCGCGGGGATGGGTACCCGCTTTCGTCACTCTGATCACGTACCAGTTCTTCCACGCCGATATCGCGCACCTCATCGGCAACATGATCTTCCTGTGGGTGTTCGGCGACGATATCGAACGGGTGCTCGGGCGTGCGCGCTATCTGGCATTCTATCTCCTCTGCGGCGTCACCGGCGGCCTCGTATTCGTGGCCTATGACCCGTTTTCCACGATCGAGCTGATCGGCGCGTCAGGCTCGGTCGCGGGTGTTGTGGTCGGGTACGTGATGCTGCGGCCCTGCGCCAAGATCACCGTACTGATCGCCATCATTCCGTTGCGCATCAGCGCCTACTGGGTCGTCGGCATGTTCGTGGTCAGCCAATTGTGGAACCTGGGCGCCGCATCGAAGAGCGAAGTTGCCTATTGGTGCCACTTCGGTGGCATGGTGGGCGGGGCCGTGCTGTTTCCGCTGGTCAAGCCCCGGGCAGTCAGGCTGTTTCAGTGCCTGCAGCCGGTACCGGATACGGTGGTACAGATCGGCCCCCAGCGCGCCGGCAGTCGTGCGGCGAGGCTGACCGACCTCCGTTGACACTGTAAGCCAGCGGCCATTACGTTGCCGCCCTCTTGCCGGGCGGCTGGGACCGACGCCCGTCGTCCACGAGAGCGAATTTCCATGAAGATCCTGGTACCCGTGAAGCGGGTCGTCGACTTCAACGTCAAAATTCGCGTCAAGAGCGACGGCAGCGGCGTCGAGCTCGCCAATGTCAAGATGTCGATGAATCCTTTCGACGAGATCGCCGTCGAGGAGGCGCTGCGACTCAAGGAGAAGGGTCAGGCCAGCGAGATCGTCTGCGTGTCGATCGGTCCGGCCCAGGCGGCCGAGACCATCCGCACGGGACTCGCCATGGGAGCCGATCGCGGCATCCTCGTGAAGACGGACAAGACGCTCGAGCCGCTCGCCGTCGCCAAAATCCTAAAGTCCATCGTCGAGCAGGAAAAGCCGGGTCTCGTCATCATGGGCAAGCAGGCGATCGACGATGACTGCAATCAGACGGGCCAGATGCTGGCGGCGCTCACGGGTTGGCCACAGGGCACCTTCGCGTCGAAGCTGGTTATCGAGGGCGACGGCGTTCTGATCACGCGCGAGGTCGACGGCGGCTTGCAGACGGTCAAGCTCAAAAGTCCGGCCATCGTCACGACCGATCTGCGTCTCAACGAACCGCGTTATGCCAGCCTGCCGAATATCATGAAGGCGAAGAAAAAACCGATCGACGAGAAGACGCCGGAGGCCTACGGGGTCGATATCGCGCCGCGGCTGGACGTGCTCAAGACGACCGAGCCGGCAGGCCGCAAGGCCGGCGTCAAGGTGAAATCGGTGGGCGAACTGGTCGACAAGCTCAAGAACGAAATGGGGATGATCTGATGACCGCACGTGCGCCCTTTGCCCGTCGCCCTAGGCGATGACTGGCTCGGATCACCGCTCAACCCGCCATGACCACGCTCCTCCTCGCCGAACACGACAACAAGACGCTCAAGGATGCGACCCAGAAGGCGCTGACCGCAGCCAAGGCGCTCGGCCAGGACGTGCATGTGCTGGTTGCCGGCAAAGACTGTCGCGCGGTGGCCGAAGCCGCCGCCAAGCTTGATGGCGTGAACAAGGTTCTGCTCGCCGAGGCTGCCAGCTACGAGCACATGCTGGCCGAGCCAATGGCGGCGCTCATCCAGTCCCTGGCGGGCGATTACGATGCCATCGTCGCGGCGGCGACCACCACGGGCAAGAACATCATGCCACGCGTCGCAGCCCTGCTCGACGTGATGCAGATCTCCGACATCGTCAAGGTGATCGCGCCCGACACTTTCGAGCGATTGATCTATGCCGGCAACGCGGTGCAGACCGTACGCTCGAAGGACAAAATCAAGGTCATCACGGTACGCACCTCGACCTTCCAGGCGACGGGCGCGGGCGGGTCGGCTTCGATCGCGCCGGCGGCGGCCGCCGCCGATCCCGGCCTCTCCGCCTTCGTAAGCGAGGAACTATCCAGATCGGAGCGCCCCGAGCTCACTTCGGCGAAGATCATCATCTCAGGCGGGCGGGCCATGCAAAGTCGTGAAAACTTCGCTAAATATATCGAGCCGGTCGCCGACAAGCTGGGTGCAGCCGTCGGCGCTTCGCGTGCGGCGGTGGATGCCGGCTATGCGCCGAACGACTGGCAGGTCGGCCAGACCGGGAAGGTTGTGGCGCCGGAGCTGTACATCGCGGTGGGGATTTCAGGCGCGATCCAGCATCTCGCCGGGATGAAGGATTCGAAAGTCATCGTGGCCATCAACAAGGACGAAGAGGCGCCGATCTTCCAGGTCGCTGATTACGGACTGGTTGCCGATCTCTACCAGGCGCTTCCGGAATTGGCGGCGGAGCTCGGCAAGCTCGGCCGTTGACAACGTCGCAGATGCGAGGTCGCGGCCGGCATCGGCTTAGAACAGGCGGAAGAACATGATCGAGGTCAAAGAGCGGCCGAAGTCCCGTTCCGGCAATACGGCGTTTCACATTCGCAAAATCGGCGTGATCGGGGCGGGACAAATGGGCAGCGGCATCGCGCATGTCAGTGCGCTCGCCGGGTTCGACGTCAAGCTCAACGATCTATCCGCCGACCGGATCAAGGCCGGGATCGCGACCATCAATGGCAACATGGCGCGGCAGGTGAGCCGCAAACGCATCACTGAGGAGGAGCGGCAGGCCGCGCTCAAGCGCATCTCTCCGGCCGAGACACTCGACGCCTTCGCCGATTGTGATCTCGTCATCGAGGCGGCGACGGAGAAGGAGGATACCAAGCGCGCGATCTTCGCTAGCCTCTGCCCCGTGATCAAGGACGACGCCATCATCGGCACCAATACGTCGTCAATTTCGATCACCCGGCTGGCCTCCGCGACCGATCGACCCGAGCGCTTCATCGGCGTTCATTTCATGAATCCGGTGCCGCTGATGGAATTGGTCGAACTCATCCGCGGCATCGCCACCGACGACGGCACGTTCGATACGACCAAGCAATACGTGGCAAAGCTCGGCAAGACGATCGCGGTGGCGGAGGACTTTCCCGCCTTCATCGTCAACCGAATTCTATTGCCGATGATCAACGAGGCGATTTACACGCTCTATGAAGGCGTCGGCAATGTCGAGGCGATCGACACCGCCATGCGGCTCGGCGCCCATCACCCGATGGGGCCGCTTGAGCTCGCCGATTTCATCGGGCTCGACACCTGCCTTTCGGTCATGCAGGTCCTGCATGAAGGCCTGGCCGACTCCAAATACCGCCCGTGTCCGCTGTTGGTGAAATATGTCGAGGCTGGCTGGCTCGGCCGAAAGACCCAACGGGGCTTCTACGACTATCGCGGCGAGAAGCCGGTGCCGACGCGCTGACCATCCTCTTGCAGGTGCATGCATTGTCCGCCGTGCCGCTGCGATCGCGGCCGTGCGTGAATGCCCGCCGCTGATCAGCGCTTCGGGTACGAGAACGTCATCACCGCGATGTAAGGCTCGACCGCGCGCATGTCGGCGTCGTCGGAGAGGATCGCGCGATCGCCGCTCACCTGCCCCCAGCGGGCGCTAGCGCTGGAGCGCCGCGGTGATCAGCCGTACCGCATCCGCGCTTGCCCATTCGGCGGGCCCCGCCAGTGTGCCGACCTCGCAGCCCGCGGGATCGACCAGCACCGTGGTGGGCATCCCGGCGGCGCGCCCCGTCATCTTCAAATCCTGAAAAACCTTGGCGCTGGTATCCGCATAATAGCCGAGACGGGCGACGCCCACCTCCTTGAGCCAGGCGCGCGGCTTCTCGGCATCGCGGGTGTCGATATTGACCGCGAGCACCTCGAAAGCCGGCCCGCCGAGTTTTCCTTCAAGGGAATCGAGTGCGGGCATCTCCTTGCGGCAGGGGACGCACCAGGTGGCCCACAAGTTGAGCAGCACGGTGCGCCCACGCCAATCCGCGAGGTGGCGCTCGGTCCCGCTGGCATCGCGGAATGCGAGATCAGGCAGGCGCAGGGGGCGATCAGCAACGGCAAATGCCGCCACTTCGCCCCGGGCGAGTGGCGAGAGCCGCTGTGCCAGCTCAACCGCGGGAGCGCACGTCGCGTCTCCCGCATTGCGTTGCAACGCTCCGATCCCGTATACCGCCGCCAACCCGACGGCCAGGCCGGCAATACCGCCCATCGCGACCATGGCAAGCCGCCGTTTGGCGTGAGTTCGCGCTGCAATTTCGGGTCCGGTCATAACGGGCGAAACCTCGGTAGACGTGCCATGAGCAACAAGATGTGGGGTGGACGTTTCCGCACCAGCCCCGATGCGGTCATGGAGGACATCAACGCTTCCGTTGATTTCGATCGGCACCTCTTCCGCCAGGACATTGCCGCGAGCCAAGCCCACGCCGCGATGCTTGCCAAACAAGGCATCATCACGGCCGACGATGCCCGCAAGATCGCTCACGGTCTAGACACGATCCTGTCAGAGATCGAGAGCGGCACGTTCAAGTTCAGCCGGGCGCTCGAGGACATTCATATGAACGTGGAGAGCCGGCTCGCCGAGTTGATCGGACCGGCGGCGGGGCGCCTGCACACCGCGCGATCGCGCAACGATCAGGTCGCAACCGATTTCCGGCTGTGGATCAGGGCGACAATCGATGAGATTGATGAGGCGCTCGCCGCCTACCAGCGCGCGCTCGCGGAAAAGGCGCTCGAACACGCGGCGACCGTGATGCCGGGCTTCACCCATTTGCAGATCGCCCAGCCCATCACCTTCGGCCACCATCTCCTTGCCTATGTCGAAATGGCCGCGCGTGACCGTGGCCGCTTTGCCGATGCGCGCAAGCGGGCGAACTTTTGTCCCCTCGGCGCCGCGGCGCTGGCCGGCACCGCGTTCCCAATCGACCGGGGCATGACGGCGAAGGTGCTCGGCTTCGCCGCGCCAATGGCGAATTCGCTCGATGCCGTCTCCGACCGGGATTTCGTGCTGGAGACGCTCGCTGCCGCCGCCATCACCGCGGTGCATCTCTCGCGCTTTGCGGAGGAGATCGTGCTCTGGTGTTCGCCGATCGTCGGCTTCATCTCGCTCAGCGACCGCTTCACCAGCGGCTCCTCGATCATGCCGCAGAAGCGCAATCCGGACGCCGCCGAGCTCGTGCGTGCCAAGGCCGGGCGCATCATCGGTGCGCTCGGGGCGCTGCTGATCGTGCTCAAGGCCTTGCCGCTCGCCTACCAAAAAGACATGCAGGAAGACAAGGAAGGCGCGATGGACGCCTTTTCCGCCCTAAAATTGTCGATCGCCGCCATGACCGCCATGGTTCGCGACATGACCCCCGACGTCGCGCGCATGCGTGAAGCCGCGGGGGCAGGTCATTCCACCGCGACCGACCTCGCCGACTGGCTGGTGCGCACGCATAAGATGCCGTTCCGCGAGGCGCATCACGTCACCGGGCGGATCGTCGCCAAGGCGGCGATGGAGAACGTGCCGCTCCATCAACTGCCGCTCGCCGCCATGCAGGCAGTCGAGAAGCGCATCAGCAAGGAGGTGTTCGCGGTGCTCACCGTCGACAATTCGGTGAAAAGTCGCGGCAGCCATGGAGGCACGGCCCCGAAAAACGTGCGCCGGGAGGCGAACAGGTGGCTTAAGGCCTTGGCAAAAGGGCGATGATACGCTCCCGTTCACACGGCCGACGGAGTTTGGTCATGCTGTCGCCTCTCGCGTGCGATCTGCTATGGTGCCGTCGATTTGAGGAGTACCTGAATTGACGTCTCTGTCCGACCTTGCCCGCTTCGGAGCGATCGGCGCGCTCATCGCGGCGCTCGGCCTTGCCGGCTGCGGGCGCAAGGGCGGACTCGATCCGCCGCCCGGTGCGACCGCCGCCGACACCAGCGTTTCGCGGCCGGACCTCGAGCCTGCCATCGGGCCCGACGGCAGGGTCATTGCACCGCAGCAGGGGCCGAAGCGGAGCACGCCCATCGATTGGCTGCTCAACTGAGCCCGCACCATGCACCATTTCACCTATCGCAACGGCGCCCTTCACGCCGAGGCGGTCAACCTCATTGATCTCGCGCAGGCAGTCGCAACCCCGTTCTATTGCTACTCGACCGCGACGCTCAGGCGCCACTATGACGTGTTCGCCGATGCCTTCAGCGACGTGAGCGCGCTCATCTGCTACGCCATGAAGGCGAATTCCAATCAGGCGGTGATCAAGACCTTGGCCGAGCTCGGTGCCGGCGCCGACGTGGTGTCGGAAGGCGAGCTCAAGCGCGCGCGGGCGGCCGGGATCGCGCCGGACAAGATCATGTTCTCCGGCATCGGCAAGACCGCGGCCGAGCTCGCGCTTGCAATCGATGAAGACATCCTCTGCGTCAACGTCGAATCCGACTCCGAGCTCGAACTCCTGTCGTCCATCGCCAAGGGCAAGGGCAGGACAGCCCGCGTCGCCGTCCGCGTCAATCCCGACATCGATCCCAAGACCCACGCGAAGATCGCGACCGGCAAGGCTGAGAACAAGTTCGGCATTCCGATCAGCCGCGCACGTGATGTCTACGCTCAAGCAGCGAAACTCCCCGGCATCGAAGTTACCGGCGTCGACATGCATATCGGCAGTCAGATCACGGAGCTCGAGCCGTTCGATGACGCTTTTGCGCTGTTGTCCGATTTTGTGCGGACGTTGCGCGCTGATGGCCACGCTATCACCCACATTGACCTCGGCGGCGGCCTTGGAATTCCCTATCGCGAGGACAACGAGCCTCCGCCGCACCCCGAGGCTTATGCGGCCATGGTCAAACGCGCGACCCGCGACCTCGGCTGCACGCTCATTTTCGAGCCGGGCCGCCTGATCGTCGGCAATGCCGGCATCCTGGTAACGCGCGTGCTCTATATCAAGCGCGGTGAGGCCAAGACCTTCGTCATCGTTGATGCTGGAATGAACGATCTCATTCGCCCCACGCTGTACGAGGCGCACCATGACATCCGTCCGGTGCGCGAGCCGCGGGTGGACGCCGCGCGCATCGTCGCCGACGTGGCCGGACCGGTATGCGAATCCGGCGATTTTCTGGCGCTCGAGCGCGAGATGGCCGCCCCGCGGCCCGGCGATCTTCTTGCGGTCATGACTGCGGGTGCTTATGGAGCGGTGCAGGCGGGCACCTACAACACCCGCGCGTTGGTACCGGAAGTGCTTGTTCGGGAACACGAATGGGCGTTGGTCCGACCGCGGCTGGAGGTCTCGGATTTGATCGCGCTCGACCGCTTGCCGCCTTGGCTCTAAAAACCTTGCGTGAAATGCACTGAACCATATTTCGCTGACGTGGTTTTGATCACTGGGTGCCTTCCTTTTGCCCGCTGGCACGCGCCTGATCGCATGTTAGTATCGAACATTGGGCAGATTCTCGTTGCTGGAGATAGACTTGGCCGATCGGGCCGCCGACGCCGCCGCGACCCCCCACCCGCTCCCCTCGCAGGAGCGGGCGGGCGCTGATGTGCTCGCACGCGCCCTTCGGCGGGCGCGCTGGACGATTTTCTGGGAGCGGCTGTGGCCGGCGCTGGCGTCGATTGCCACCGTTATCGGCTTGTTTCTGGCGGTCTCCTGGCTTGGCGTCTGGCTTTGGCTGCCGCCTACCGGTCGCGCGATCGGTCTTGGCATCTTTTTCCTGCTCAGCGCGGCTGCGTTCGCGCCGCTGTTAGCGTTGCGCGTGCCGAGCCGCTTCGATGCCCTGCGACGACTCGATCGCAATTCCGGTTTGCCGCACCGACCGGCCACCGCGATGGCGGACGAGATCGCGGCGCCGACACAGGATTCTTATTCGCTCGCGCTGTGGCGGGCCCATATCGAACGCGTCCTGCGTGGGACGAAGAGACTTCGAGCTGGGACGCCCATGCCGCGGCTGGCGTTGCGCGATCCCTTCGCTGTGCGCGCCTTGGTCGCGGTGTTGGTGATTGCGACGTTCTTCGCCGCCGGCGGTGAGCGGATGAAACGCCTCGCCGCCGCGTTCGATTGGCAGGGCGTGATGGCGCCGGCCAATTTCCGCATCGATGCCTGGGTGAGCCCGCCACCCTATACCGGGCGCCCACCGGTGATCCTGCCCGGCTTGCGGCCGGGCGAGCCGGT
>DASQXF010000100.1:0-15658 GCA_035639895.1 Xanthobacteraceae bacterium | reverse complement strand
AGGAAGGAGACCAACGCCTCACCCTTGCCGAGCTCCATGATCACCTTGGCAGTGTTGAGCTTGGGATTGGGGCGAAACGTTTCCGCCGCCGCCTTCACCGCCTTCTGATCGCGGGGAGTGAACGCCCGCAGCGCGTGCTGCACGCGATTGCCGAGCTGCGTAAGCACCTTATCCGGCACGTCCAGCGGGTTCTGCGTCACGAAATAGACCCCGATTCCCTTCGAGCGGATCAGACGCACCACTTGCTCGATCTTATCTAGAAGCGGCTTCGGAGCATCGGTGAACAGAAGATGCGCCTCGTCGAAGAAGAAACACAGCTTGGGCTTGGGCTGGTCGCCGACCTCGGGCAGCTCTTCGAATAGTTCGGAGAGTAGCCATAACAGAAATGTTGCGTAGAGCCGCGGATTCGCCATCAGCTTGTCGGCAGCCAGAATGTTGACGAAGCCTCGGCCATCGCGGTCGGCGCGAATGAAATCCTTGAGCGTCAGTGCCGGCTCGCCGAAGAATTTGCTCCCACCCTGATTGTCCAGGACCAGCAACTTGCGCTGTATCGTTCCGATGGTCGCCTTCGACACATTGCCGTAATGAACCGTGAGTTCGTCGGCATGATCCGAGATGTGGGTGAGCATGGCACGGAGATCCTTGAGATCGAGGATCGCCAGGCCCTGCTCGTCGGCCACGCGGAAGCAAACGTTGAGCACGCCTTCCTGAACGTCATTGAGATCCATGAGCCGCGCCAGCAAGAGCGGCCCTATCTCGGAAATAGTGGCGCGGACGGGGTGCCCCTGCTCGCCAAACAAGTCCCAGAACACCACCGGGAACTGGTCGGGCTCATATTTGAAACCGAGACTTTTGGCCCGGGCGACAAGCGGTTCCTTGGCTTCGCCGGCTTCGGCAATGCCGGAGAGATCACCCTTGATGTCGGCCGCAAAAACCGAGACGCCGGCGCGGGAAAGACCCTCCGCCAGCACCTGCAATGTCACCGTCTTTCCCGTGCCGGTAGCCCCGGTGATCAGTCCATGGCGGTTCGCGAACGCGAGCGTCAAAACTTCCGGCTTGGAACCTTTGCCAACGAAAATCGTGCCGTCCTTGTCGAGGTCCGCCATGGCAGCATTCCTTCCAGATGACTTGCGGACATTGTCGCCCTCCCGTGTGCGCGGTCAACCGCGGCAGGTTGCAGCATAAACGAGCTCGGCCTGATAAAAATCGAGCGGCTGTGATCACCGGGCTTGTCACATTCTATCGGCTGATCACCGCGAACCCATCCAGATGCCAGCGCGGACACGCACTCGTTCGCGCGCCAATAGAATACGTGAATCCCCTGATGCACGAATGCAACAACACATTCGACTTTTCTCGTCAGTCCTTGTGTTCTGAAGTTTTGCGAGACTAATATGTGCCAACCTGCCGCGAGCGCGGGGCTGGCTGAGGGGCTACATGGACGATTTCACCGGATGTCTCGGCGTCGTAACCGACGCCGACCGCACGGTCGCGGTTAAGACCGCTGGCATCATTCCGCAATCGGCGAGATCGTGGGCGCCGTCCCCGGCCTTGGCCAGTTCGGCAGATATTTGATGACGCCGCTGGCCAGGAGCAAGGAAAATTCCATGTCCTATTCGATCAGCGCCATCGAAGATATCGATCCCGACGAGACTAAGGCGCTCAAAGCGGTTGGGATTAGAACGACGGAGAAGCTGCTCGAAGCTGCGAAGAATCCGAAAGGGCGCAAAGGCCTCGCCGCCAAAACCGAACTTGATGAAAAGAAGCTCCTGCGCTGGGCCAATATCGCGGACAAGCTGCGCATCAAAGGCATGGGCATGGAATATGCCGGACTTTTGCGCGAAGTGGGCGTCGATACTGTCAAGGAGCTGAAATATCGCAACCCCGCACGGCTCGCCAAAGCCATGGCCGACGCCAACAGGAAGCGAAAGCTGGTTCGGTTTCTTCCCTCCGAAAAGCTCGTGATGCGCTGGGTCGAGCACGCCAAAAAACTCCCTCAGAAAATCACCTACCGTTAAACCGCGAAACGGTCCGGGCGCTTGACACCGCTCGTGGGTCCGGCGCAAAGCGACAGGTATGACGCTGGTACGCCCACTTGGGGGTTCCGTCCGCGAGCAGAAAGAATCGCCGGATTGGCTCGCACAGTTGCTGGCGCTTGGGCGGCCGCTCGTGATGGGCGTGCTCAACGTCACCCCCGATTCCTTCTCCGACGGCGGATGCTTTCTCGACCCATCTGCGGCGCTCGAGCAGGCGAGGCGGATGGTGGCGGAAGGAGCCGACATTTTGGACATCGGTGCCGAATCGACCCGCCCTTACGGCGGTGCCGTGGCGGTACCGAGCGAGGAGGAAATACGGCGCCTTGCCCCTGTCCTGCCTGCCGCAGTGGCACTGGGTGTCCCTGTCTCCATCGACACCATGAAAGCCAGGGTCGCGGAATGGGCACTTGCAGCCGGCGCCGCGATCGTCAACGACGTGTGGGGCCTGCAGCGCGATAGCGCGCTGGCCCAAGTCGTCGCCGAACGCGGGGTACCGGTCATCATCATGCACAATCGCGACGCCGCCGATCCCGCGATAGACATCGTGGCGGATGTCGCCGCGTTCTTTTCCCGTTCGCTCGAGATCGCCCGGCGCGCCGGGATCGCACGGGAGAAGATCGTGCTCGATCCCGGCATCGGCTTCGGCAAGACAGCGGAACAAAGCCTTACCGCGATCGCACGCATCGGCGAATTCAAATCGTTCGGGCTCCCGCTCCTGGTTGGCGCTTCCCGCAAGCGCTTCATCGACAAGGTTTCGCCCGCGCCACCCGATCAACGGCTGGGCGGATCGATCGCTGCCCACGTCCTCGCGCTGTTGGGGGGGGCGGCGATCATCCGTACCCACGATGTCGCCGAGACCGTGCAAGCGCTGCGCGTGGCGGCGGCGATCAGGAGCGCCCGATGACCGATACCGTATTCGTCACCGGCCTCGCCGTGCACGCTTATCATGGCGTCATGGAGCACGAGGGCACGGTCGGCCAGACGTTCAAGCTCGATCTCGTGCTTGACGTGGACCTCAGCGCGGCGTCGCGTTCCGACAAGCTCGCCCATACGGTGGGCTACGATCAGATCGTCAACGTCGCGAGTCTCGCGTTCTGCACCCGCCGCCATCGGCTGGTCGAGGCGGCGGCTGGCGAAGTGGCCGAGGCCGTGCTCAGCCGGTTTCCGCAGGTGTCGCGCGTGCAAGTCACCGTACATAAGCCGCATGCGCCCATTGCAGCCGCCTTCGCCGACGTCGGAGTCACGATCGCGCGCGGCCGCTAAGACCGTGGCTGAAGCGCTCGTTGCGCTCGGTGGCAATGTCGGCGACGTGCGCGACACGCTCGAGCGCGCGATCGCCGCCTTCTGCGACGGCAAAACCGTGCGCCTGCTCGCTCGCTCATCGGACTATCGCACCCGCGCTTGGGGGGTCGAAGACCAGCCAGCGTTCGTCAATCTGTGCATCGCGGTTGAAACGAACCTCCCGCCGCGGGCGCTGCTCTCGCGCGCGCAGGCGGTCGAACGCGCGCTCGGGCGCGAGCGTTCCAAGGAACGGCGCTGGGGGCCGCGGCCAGTCGACATCGATCTCATAGCTTATGACGACATCGCAATCGACGAGCCGGAGCTGATGCTACCGCATCCACGGCTGTTCGCGCGCGCCTTCGTGCTCGTACCGCTCGCGGAGATCGCGCCAGAGCGGCTGATTGCGGGTCGGCGGGTGCGCGATGCGCTAGCGCAATTGGACACGAGCGGTGTCGAGAAGCTGCCGACGCGCACATGATCGCCGGCCGAATATTCTCGCCTGCAGGCGAGCGCGGTTGGCCGGCCACTCGCATCGTGGCATTTTGTGGTGATGCCGGATACCGACGACCTGCCGCTCGCTGCCGAATTCCCCCCCGCCACGCGCGAGCAGTGGCGCAAGCTGGTGGAGGACGTGCTCAAAGGCGCGCCGTTCGAAACGCGCCTCGTCGCCAAGACCTATGATGCGCTCGGCATCGAGCCGCTCTGCGGCCGAAGCGCTACGGCGCAGCCCATTGCCTCGCGCGCGCCGGCTGCCCCGTGGTCGGTCATGCAGCGGCTCGACCATCCCGATGCGGCTGCAGCCAATGCCGAGGCGCTGCACGACCTCGAAAACGGTGCGAACGGGCTCTCCATTGTCTTCGCCGGCGCCGTCGGGGCTTACCGCTACGGTTTGCCCGCGACCGAGCAGGCAATCGCGCGTGCGCTCGACGGCATTCATTTCGACGCCGGGATCGCGCTCGATCTTGACTCCGGTCCACTAGCACAAGACGTAGGGCGCCTGCTTGCCGCGCTGGTTGGACGCCGCGGTGTCGCGCCCGGCGCCACGAATATCCGCTTCGGTTTTGACCCGCTTGGTGCCGCAGCGATCGGCCGCGGAAATCCGGCGCCGAGAGGCGACCGCGTCGCCACCTTCAACGCCGCCATTTCCGATTTGGCGGCGCAAGGCTTCCGCGGGCCGTTTGCGGCGGCGGACGGGCGCGTGATCCACAACGCTGGCGGCTCGGAGGCGCAGGAGCTCGCTTACGTGCTGGCAGTGGCGCTCGAGTATCTGCGCGCGCTCGAAGCCGGCGCTGTCACGCTCGACGCTGCCCGCAGCATGATTTATTTCCGTCTCGCCGCCGACGCGGATCAGTTCTTGAGCATCGCCAAGTTCCGCGCCTTGCGGATGCTATGGGCGCGCGTCGAAGAGGCATGCGAACTCACGCCCGCGCCGCCCCTCGTCGCAGGCGAGACCGCCTGGCGGATGATGACCAGGGGCGACCCCTACGTGAACCTGCTGCGCGCCACCATTGCGGTGGTGGCCGCAGGGTTCGGCGGCGCCAACGCCATCACCGTGCTGCCGTTCACGCTCGCGCTCGGCCTGCCCGACCGGTTCGCCCGAAGGATAGCACGCAACACCCAACTCATCCTCCTTGAAGAGTCGCACCTCGCCAAGGTGACGGATCCCGCCGCCGGCGCCGGCAGCGTTGAAGACTTGACCGAACAACTCTGCCGCGTGGCCTGGAGCCGATTCCAAGAGATCGAGCGGACAGGCGGCGCGTGGGCAGCACTCGAGCAAGGCATGATCCAGAGCAAAGTCGCGGCCGTGCGCGCGGAGCGCGAGGCCGCTGTGGCCCGGCGCAAGGATGCAATCACCGGCACTAGCGACTTCCCCGATCTCGCGGAAGTGCCGGTCTCGGTACTCGACGTCCCGCCGCCCGTGCTGCCGCCTGGTTCGGCATGGCCGTTCGAGCCGCTGCCGTGCATTCGGCTTGCCGAACCGTTCGAACAGCTGCGCGAGTTATCCGATCGAATGCTCGCGCGCACCGGGGCGCGGCCGAAAGTCTTTGTCGCAAACCTTGGCACGCCAGCCGAATTCACGGCGCGGGCGACCTTCGCTAAGAACTTTTTCGCGGCCGGCGGCATCGAGGCGGCAGGCAACGGAGGCTTTGCCGCCCGCGACGCGATGACCGCGGCATTCAAAGCCTCGGGCGCCAAACTCGCATGCCTGTGCTCGTCGGACGAGGTCTATGCGCGTGAGGCGGCCGCGGCAGCGCAAACCTTGCGCCATGCGGGCGCTTCGGTCTGGCTCGCCGGCCGGCCGACCGCGCTGGAGCGGGAGCTCACGCAGGCGGGCGTTTGCGGCTTTATCTTCGCCGGCTGCGACGCGCTGGCGGCGCTGCGAAGGGCCTACGATCTCATGGCCGGGTGATCCCAAAGTCGCCCAGCAGCTTCGGCGGCGATTCACAGGGCTGGCGACGCTGAGATCGAGGCGATATATCGGCATCATGGCCCGCATTCCGAATTTCGCCAGCGTCGATTTTGCCGCGGCGACCCCGAAGCCGCCGCCTTCCAGCGCCGCCTGGGTTACGCCGGAGGGCATCGCGGTGAAGCCGGTCTACGGGCCGGACGACCTCGCGGGCCTGGACTTCCTCGATACCTATCCCGGCTTCCCGCCCTATCTGCGCGGTCCCTACCCGACCATGTACGTCACCCAGCCCTGGACCATTCGGCAATATGCCGGCTTCTCCACTGCCGAGGACTCAAACGCCTTCTATCGCCGCAATCTCGCAGCCGGGCAGAAGGGTCTTTCGGTCGCCTTCGATCTCGCCACCCACCGCGGCTACGACAGCGATCATCCCCGGGTCACGGGCGACGTCGGCATGGCGGGCGTCGCGATCGACTCCATCTACGACATGCGCACCCTGTTCGCCGGGATCCCGCTCGACCAGATATCGGTATCGATGACCATGAACGGCGCCGTGCTGCCGGTGCTCGCGCTCTATATCGTGGCTGCCGAGGAGCAGGGCGTGAAGGCACGCCAACTCTCCGGCACCATACAGAACGACATCCTCAAGGAATTCATGGTGCGCAACACCTACATCTATCCCCCCGAGCCGTCGTTGCGCATCATCTCCGACATTTTCGCATTTACCGCGGCGCAGATGCCGAAATTCAACTCGATCTCGGTGTCTGGCTATCACATGCAAGAAGCAGGGGCGACGCAGGATCTCGAGCTTGCCTATACGCTTGCCGACGGCGTCGAATACGTGCGCGCAGGCCTGAGGGCGGGACTCAATGTCGACCAATTCGCTCCGCGTATCTCATTCTTCTGGGCCATCGGCATGAACTTCTTCATGGAGGTGGCGAAGCTGCGGGCCGCGCGCCTGCTCTGGGCGAAGCTGATGCAGCAGTTCGAGCCGAAGGACGCGCGCTCGCTGTCCCTGCGCGCCCATTGTCAGACCTCCGGCTGGTCGCTGGCGGCGCAAGACGTGTTTAACAACGTGGTAAGAACTGCGATCGAGGCAATGGCGGCGACGCAGGGCCAAACCCAATCGCTGCACACTAACGCCCTCGACGAAGCACTCGCACTCCCGACCGATTTTTCCGCGCGCATCGCCCGCAACACGCAGATTGTCCTGCAGCAAGAGAGCGGCATCACGCGCACGATCGATGCCTGGGGCGGCTCGTTCTACGTCGAGCGGCTCACCTATGAACTCGCCAAGGCCGCTTGGGGACGCATCGGGGAAGTCGAGGAGATGGGCGGCATGGCCAAGGCGATCGAAGCGGGCCTGCCCAAGCTTCGCATCGAGGAGGCCGCGGCCAAGACGCAGGCGCGCATCGACGCGGGAGAGCAAGCGGTGATTGGCGTGAATAAGTATCGTCCGGAGCGGGAAGCCCCGGTCCACCTGCTCAAGGTCGACAACGCGGCGGTGCGGCAATTGCAGATCGACAAACTTGCCCGCCTCAGGCGCGAGCGCGATCCGAAAGCGGTCGAGGACGCGTTGGCTGCGCTCACCCGCACCGCTGCGGGCGGCAATGGCAACCTGCTCGCGCTCGCGATCGACGCCGCGCGCGCCAAGGCAACGGTCGGCGAAATCTCCTCGGCGTTGGAGCGGGTCTTCGGCCGGCATCGCGCAGAGATCAAGGCGATCACCGGCGTTTATAAGCGGGAGGTCGGCGCCATGTCGGAAGCCGTCACGCGCGTGCAGAAGCTCGTCAGCGAGTTCGAGGCGAACGAGGGCCGCCGACCGCGTATCCTGGTCGCCAAGATCGGCCAGGACGGTCATGATCGTGGACAAAAGGTGATCGCGACCGCGTTCGCCGATCTCGGCTTCGATGTCGATATCGGTCCGCTATTCGCCACGCCGGCGGAGGCCGCCCGCCAGGCCGTTGAAAACGACGTTCACGTGCTCGGCGTGTCCTCGCTTGCGGCAGCGCATCTCACGCTCGTTCCGCAGCTCAAGGCTGCGCTCGTCAAGGAGGGCCGCGAGGACATCATGATTGTCGTCGGCGGTGTGGTGCCGCCGCAGGATTATGATGAGCTCAAGCGCGCCGGCGCCGAGGCGATCTTCCCGCCGGGTACCGTCATCGCTGACGCGGCCGAGGCGCTGCTCAACAAGCTCAATCAGCGGCCGGGAAACGGACAGCAAGCAGCCGAGTGACTTTGCGCGGCAATTCCCCGATTGCCCGCCGCAAAGACGGCTATAAACGAATTCATGTCTTTGCGTCACCAGCCCGCCATTCCCGACATTGCTGACCTGGCGCACGGCATCCGCGTGCGCGAGCGCGCCATCATTGCCCGCGCCATCACGCTGATCGAGAGCCGCCGGGCCGACCATCAGAAGGCGGCGCGCCGCCTGGTGCAGGAGCTTCTCCCCTCAACCGGCAAGGCGATCCGCGTCGGCATCACCGGCGCCCCGGGCGTAGGCAAGTCGACCACCATCGATGCGCTCGGCACGTTCCTCACCGGCAAGGACCACAACGTGGCCGTTCTCGCGGTCGACCCATCCTCGGCGCGCAGCGGCGGCTCGATTCTTGCGGATAAGACCCGGATGCCGCGGCTCGCCGCCGACGCCAACGCCTTCGTGCGCCCTTCTCCCGCCTCCGGCACGCTCGGCGGTGTTGCGGCGAAAACACGCGAGGCGATGCTGATCTGCGAGGCGGCGGGCTATGACGTCGTGCTCGTCGAAACCATCGGCACGGGTCAGTCCGAGACCATGGTCGCGGACATGACCGATTTTTTCCTGGTGCTCATGCTGCCGGGGGCGGGCGACGAATTGCAGGGGCTCAAGAAAGGCGTGGTCGAGATCGCCGACATGATTGCGATCAACAAGGCCGACGGTGATAACGTCAAGCGCGCCAAAGCAGCCGCTGCCGAGTATCGTGCGGCGCTGCACATCCTCACTCCCCGCTCGCCGAACTGGTCGCCGCCGGTCGTAACCTACTCGGCGCTGACCGGGGCCGGCATTGCCGAGTTATGGGAGAGCATCCTCGATCACCGCGAGCGCATGAGCAAAGCCGGAGAGCTTGATGCGCGCCGGCATGAGCAACAGGTGAAATGGATGTGGGCGATGCTGGAAGACCGCATGTTCGTGCGTCTCAAATCCGACCCGGCGCTGAAAGCGAAGCTTCCTCGCATTGAGGCCGCCGTCGCGGCCGGGCGAATGTCGCCAGCCGTGGCTGTTGAGGAGATCGCATCGGCACTTGGCGTTTGATCGAGACGGGCATTCACGCCAAGCTTTGCTACGGTGTATCGTTTGGACGCGCCATCCGTCGCGCGGAAACGTTTCCCGCTCTCGCACAGGACGAATGACTGCTACGATCCTCATCACCGGCTTCGGGCCATTTCCCGGAGCTCCCTTCAATCCCAGCGAACCGCTGGCGCTCGATCTGGCGCAGCGACGCCATCCCGCCTTCGCCAGCGTTCGTCGCGTTGCGCACGTCTTTCCGGTCACCTACGACGCAGTCGATCGGGAACTGCCGGCGCTGATCGCGCGCGAGAAGCCCGCAGCTCTCGTCATGTTTGGCTTGGCAGCACGTACCAAGCACGTGCGGATCGAGACGCGCGCGCGCAATGTGCTCACGCGGGTCGTCCCTGACGCCGCGGGACAAATTCCGGCCGCTGCCAGTATCGCTCCGGGAGCGCCGATAACCTTGCCGCTGCGAGCGCCCGCCCAGCGGCTGCTCATGGCGGCGCTGGCGACCGGCGTGCCAGCCGCGCTGTCCCACGATGCCGGCCACTATCTTTGCAACTATTTGTGTTGGCGAGCCGCCGAGGCGGCCCGCGCGGGTGTGCTGCGGCTGGCGGCGTTCATTCACGTCCCGGGACTGCGCCGCGCCCAAGTCAAGCTACGCGGCCCGGCATTGACGTTCGATGACCTCACGCGGGCCGGCGAGGCCATCGTGCGAACTGCACTCGCCGCCGCGCGCTGATCGATTTGGGACTTTCCGTGCCGGCTTTTAATGTGCCGGTGTGACGCATTGCCGTTGCGCGTGGGCCATGGCACACGCCATATTCTGCTCCGCCGTCAAATGTCATCCGCGTCTATGCGCTATTCCATTCGAAAAGTGCTCGTCGGAATTCTCGCCCTCTTTCTTCTTCCCCTCGCAGTCCACGCCGCGCTCTATGCCGGCAAGGATCGTCCGGCGAGCTTCCGCGATGCTGACTGGTCGAGCGTGGGAATGCTGTCAGCGGCCGATGCCGACCCCGCGGCGCGCTTCCTTGTCTTCACCGGACGCACCGGCCGCTGGAAGGGCATTTTCGCCGTCCACAGCTGGATCGTGTTCAAGCCCGAGAACGCCACCACCTGGAGCCGCTACGACGTGGTTGGATGGGGTCAGCCGGTGCGTACCAACGGCTGGGCGCCGGACGGCCGTTGGTTCGGCGACACGCCGCGGGTGCTTGTCGACGTGAGGGGAGCCGCGGCGGCCGCCCTCATTCCAAAGGTCAAAGCGGCGATCGCGGCCTACAGCTACACCCACTTCGGCGACTACCGCATCTGGCCGGGCCCGAACAGCAATACCTTCACTGCTACCGTGTTGCGTGCTGTGCCGGAACTCGAGACCACGTTGCCGTCGAACGCCGTCGGGAAGGATTTCCGCGCCTATCCTTATGTGGGCCTCACCGACAGCGGTACCGGCATCGAAGCGTCACTGTGGGGTCTCCTGGGTGTGAAGCTCGGCTGGGTCGAGGGCGTCGAAGTTAACGTCTTGGGCCTCGTCGCAGGCCTCGATCTACGCCATCCCGGTCTGAAGTTGCCGGGCTTCGGCCGTCTCGGGGTCGACGACGGAAGCGCGATTGCGGCGCCGGCGCAAGCGAAGTGACGGATTTCGGCTCCCGCTAGCGCGACCTGGCTTCCCAGCACCGACGCAGCGTCTTTCTCGCGTCGCGCAAGGCCAGGAGATCCTCACGGGGTTTTGTCCGGCAGCGGCGCCGCTCGACGTGACGCCTGCGACCGGCTATGCGAACGTGCGCCGAAACATCGGGCAAGCACGATGCGCGATACGTGGCCGCGGCTTGAGCAGATTGCCTTTCCGCCGATTCGGCGCGGGCGGCTAGAGACGCTGCAAGTCAATATCGGCTATCGCTGCAATCAGTCCTGCGTGCACTGTCACGTCAATGCCGGCCCGAACCGCACCGAAGAAATGTCGAGCGACGTGATCGACGCGGTGCTGACATTCCTTGCGAGAAAGCGCGTCCCTACGCTTGACATCACCGGTGGTGCTCCGGAGCTAAACCCGCACTTTCGCCGCCTGGTAGCGGCCGCACGCGCTCTGGGCGTCCGCGTCATGGATCGCTGCAATCTCACCGTTCTTGAAGTCGTCGGGCAGGAGGATCTAGCCCAGTTTCTTGCCGGTGAGCAGGTTGAGATTGTCGCTTCGCTGCCCTGCTATCTCGAAGACAACGTGGACCGTCAGCGCGGCAAAGGCGTGTTCGAAGCGTCGATCCGCGGGCTGCGAAGGCTTAATGCGCTTGGCTATGGGCGCGCTGACACCGGGCTCGTGCTCAATCTCGTCTACAATCCTCAAGGATCATCGTTGCCACCGCCGCAGCCTTCGCTCGAGGAGGATTACAGGCGCGTGCTCGGCGAACGCTATGCCGTTGTTTTCAACCGGCTCTATGCGCTCGCCAACATGCCAATCCAGCGCTTCGGCGCGATCCTCCTGGCGAACGGCGAGTTCGATCGCTATCTCGATCTGCTCCGCCGCGCGCACCTCGACGCCAACCTCGAGCACGTCATGTGCCGAAATCTGATTTCGGTCGACTGGCGCGGCTACATCTACGATTGCGATTTCAACCAGATGCTCGATTTGCCCCTCAAGCACGGCCGGCATGAACGCGTGCACCTGTCCGATCTGCTCGACGCCGACATCGAAGGGCGGCCGATCCGGGTCGCGGGGCACTGCTATGGCTGCACGGCCGGCCAAGGATCGAGTTGCGGCGGCGCATTGGCGCAAGCCCCCTCCGCTTGACCTTCTCGGAGCGCTGCGCCCGCCATGAAGCAGAATGCGCCGCACGAGGCGGGACCCTGCCGCATGTCGAAATTATCGATCATCGTGCCTGTGCTGGACGAAGGTGAAGGCATCGCGGCGGCGCTCGATGCGCTCGCCGATCTGCGAGCGCGCGGCACTGAGGTGATCGTGGTTGACGGCGGCAGTCGCGATACGACCGTGCAGCAGGCACGCCCACGCGCCGACCGCGTCATCCTGGTGTCGCGTGGGCGGGCGTCGCAGATGAACGCGGGCGCCGAGCAGGCATCCGGCGACGTGCTGCTTTTCCTACACGCCGATACGCGAGTTCCGGCCGATACGGACCACATGGTGCTTAAGGGCCTCGAACGCTCCGGCCTGGCCTGGGGCCGCTTCGATATCAAAATCGACGGCCGCGCTCCTGTCTTGCCGGTTGTTGCCTGGTTCATGAATCTGCGTTCCCGCCTCACCGGGATCGCAACTGGCGACCAGGCGATGTTCGTGCGTCGCGGTGCGTTTCAGGCGGTGGGCGGCTTTCCCGCAATTGCGTTGATGGAAGACATCGCGCTCTGCAAGCGGCTTAAGCGCGTGAGCAGGGCGCTGTGCCTGCGCGAGCGCGTCACAACCTCGGGCCGGCGCTGGGAGAAGAAGGGGGTGCTCAGCACCATCATTCTGATGTGGCGCCTGCGGCTTGCCTATTTCTTTGGTGCCGATCCGAAAGAACTCGCACGGCAATACGGTTATGAATGAGCCCGTCGCCGTTGCGGTGCTCGCCAAGGCGCCGCTCCCCGGTTTCGCCAAAACTCGGCTCATTCCGGCGCTCGGCGCCGAGGGCGCGGCCTTGCTGCAGGCACGGCTCATCGAACACGCCGTGGCGACCGCATGCGTTGCTCGTGTCGGCCCCATAACCTTGTGGGTGGCTCCTGACGAAACTCATCCGCTGTTTCACGCGATCGCCGCGCGCCTCGGCGTCGTACTCGCGCGCCAGCGCGGCGGCGATCTCGGCGCGCGGATGCTAGCTGCAATCGCGGCGACAGCGATACCCACGCTCGTGATCGGCACCGACTGCCCGGCCCTCACACCGGGTCATTTGCGCGCGGCCGCCGACATTCTGCGCGGCGGCGTCGACGCGGCGTTCATTCCGGCAGAGGACGGCGGCTATGCCCTGATTGGGTTGCGGTCGCCCGTCCAGGCGCTCTTTTCAGACATGCACTGGAGTGTGCCGACCGTGATGGACGAAACCCGGCGCCGCCTTAAACAGCTCGGCCTAATCTGGCGCGAGCCGGTCACGCTGTGGGATTTAGACGTGCCGGACGACCTCGAGCGGTTGCGCAAAAACGGCCTGCATCATCTGATCCCGCCGGCAAGCGCGTGAATATCTCCCCGCTGGGACAGCGCGGTCGCCGCTCAATAGAGCCGCATCAAGATTAAGCCCGCAACGATCAAGAGTGCGGCGGCAATACGGCTGGCGCGCAGCGGCTCCTTAAGGAAAATGATCGCGATCAGCGCACCAAAGAGGACACTCGTTTCCCGCAGCGCCGCGATGATCGCGATCGGAGCCACCGTCATCGCCCAAATCGCGATGCCATACGAGCCGAGCTGCAGCGTGCCGCCAGCGAGGCCGAGATGCCAGTGCCGCCGCAGCGCGGGGATCACCTCGCGTCCGCGCCAGACGAGTGCGTAGATCACCATGACCGGACCGATCCCCACGAAGAGAGCGACCGAATAGGCGTTGGCACTGCCAGCATGCCGCGCGCCCACCCCGTCCACGACCGAATACGCGCAAATCGTAACTGCAGTGAACAAAGCAAATCCGACCGCCCTGCGGTCGAGCCGCGTGAGGTCGCGACCGCCCCGCAGCGACAGCAACATCACTCCGGCCACGAGCAGAATGATGCCGCCCCAGTCCGCCCAGCCAAGCCGCTCGCCTACCAACGCGGTGGTTACGACCGCGGTCATCAGTGGCGCCGACCCGCGGGCGATCGGATAGACCTGCCCCATGTCGCCGGCGCGGTAGCTTTCGATCAGTGCAGCAAAATAGACGAGGTGAATAAGTACTGACGCGGCACACCACGGCCATGCGGCACCGGCCGGCAATCCGACGACCGGCAACAATGCAGCGGCTACCACCGCCGCGCCGATCGAAATCATGACCGTAGTCGCCAGCGGATCGAGTCCACCCTTGATGGTCGCGTTCCACCCGGCATGGCAGGCGGCGGCGATCAGCACGACGGCGAAGACAAAGGGATCCATCGCGGGAAATTGTAGGCGTCTGGCGGCGCTCGTAGGCGCTGATCATGCGCGCCTGCGATTTACGGCACGTGGACTCAATCTCGGAACCCCGCGCCTGCCCATACTTTCGGCGAAGCACGCTGATACTGCTTGGGGCGGGCCACCTCCGCGCCGAGCACATGCGCCGCACGCCAGCCCCAATGGGGATCGTCCAGCATGGCGCGTGCGAGCGCGACCATATCCGCCTTCCCCTCGGTGATGATCGCTTCGGCCTGTTTGGGCGCGGCAATCAGCCCAACCGTGCGCGTCACGATGCCGGCCTCGCGCTTCACCTTTTCGGCGAACTGGACATTGGTGTTGGCGACCAAGCTGGGGCGCGCATCGGCGCTGATCCCGCCGGAGGAGACGCAGACGAAGTTTACCCCGACATCCTTCATCGCCCGAGCGAAAGCGGCTGCATCGTCGGGCGTGAGCCCGCCTTGGACCCAGTCATTGCCGGTGATGCGCGCCCCGAGCGGCATGCCGCGGGGCATGACCGCGCGCACGGCCCGCGCGATTTCGAGCGGATAGCGCATGCGCGCGGCGAGCGAGCCGCCATAACCGTCGCTGCGCTTGTTGGAAATCGGTGAAAGGAAACTGTGGATGAGATAGCCATGCGCTCCATGCAACTCGATGGCGTCCATGCCGACGCGGATGGCGCGCTTTGCGGCTTCGACGAAGCTATCGCGCACGCGCTCCATGTCGGCCACGGTCATCTCGTGCGGCAGCGGCCAATCGGGGCCGAATGCAATGGCCGATGGAGCGATGGTCTGCCAAGCGTCCTCACTTGGTGTTAGCGGCTGTCCGCCCTCCCATGGCCGCCGCGCGGAGGCTTTGCGGCCCGCGTGGGCGAGTTGGATGCCAAGTTTGGCCGTCCCGTAGCGGCGGCAATGGGCGATCACGCGCCCGAGCGCCGCTTCGCAGTCGTCCGAATAAAGGCCGAGGCAACCGTGGGTGATGCGACCGCGGCGTTCCACCCCTGTGGCTTCGATGACGAGCAAAGCCGCACCAGAATTGGCGAGCATGCCGAGGTGATTAAGGTGCCAGTCGGAGGCCACGCCGTCGTCGGCGCTGTATTGGCACATGGGCGACACGACGACGCGGTTCGCAAGCTCGAGGTCGGCGAGCCGGATGGGGGAAAACAGGGCGCTAGTCATGTCATGAGCATCGGTTCAAGAGCCACAAACTGGGACCATAAGGAATGGGGCTTCGTCCCGGAAGCGGTTGGGGATACCAGGCCGGAATTAAGGTGAGGCCGCGCCTTCAAGCCGCCGTGCGGTCGCGTGTGTCGGGAAGCGGCTGAGCTTCCCCTGCCATCTTTTCACCACTCGAGCCCAGCGCGATCTGCGCCCATCTCTCGCTCAAGCGAACGGCCTCGCGCATGCGATAAAGAAATGCCTCTTCGCTGTAATAATGCCGCCAGCGGTCGCTTTCATAGAGCTCGACAAAATGGGCAAGCCGACGTTCGGCAAGGGCGCGCCATTTTTGGGCGACCTCGTCGAGCGCATGAGCGGGGAGCCGTGCCGACATGAAGAAGCCGGATCGCAAGGCGCGGTGCGATGTGGGATCGTCGGGTTCAAAGCACGCATAAGCAACGATTGGCCGCTGACGGGATCGCT
>DASQXF010000099.1:0-6434 GCA_035639895.1 Xanthobacteraceae bacterium | reverse complement strand
ATGATGTCCTCCCGCGGGCGCGCGTGGGCAGCCTATGCGTTCCCCGCAAGCTTCACCAGGGCATCGACCGCGATGACGCCCTGTCCTGCCGGCTGCGCGATCAGCGGGTTGATTTCCGCTTCCGCAACACTGGGGTCATCGGCGAGCCGGGACAGTGCGACCATGGCATGAGCGAGCGCCTCGAGATCGGCCTTGGGCCTGCCGCGATAGCCGGCGAGCGGAATGAGCCCGCGCAGCTCGACGATCATCTCTCGTGCGGTGGCGAGGTCGATGGGCGCAAGGCGCAGGCTGCGATCGCGTGCGATCTCGGCGAGCACGCCGCCGGCCGCGACCATAATGAGCGCGCCGACGTCACGATCGACGCGGTAGCCCAGGAGCACCTCGCCGAGGCCGCTGATCATGGGCTGCACCAGCACGCGGGCAAGGCGCGCGTTCGGCTTGTGCGTGGCGACGGCCGCGGCAATTTTTCGGGTTGCGGCAATGAGCGCATCGCCGTCGCCGACGCTGAGCTCGACTCCGCCGATCTCGGTCTTATGCGCGATCGTGGCGCCGAGCGCCTTGACCGCGACCGGATAGGGGAACGGAAGGGGCGGTGCTCGATCGATATTGATGTCGAGCGCAACCGAGGGCGCGCGTGCAATGCCCAGGCGGTCGAGCAGCCCGCCGGATGCGAGTTCGTCCAGCACGGGCCCGTCGCCCGCCGCCGGCGCCGCCGAGCGCGCAGGCATCGGCTGCGGCGTCCGCCGCGCCAGCGCCGCGGCAATCGCATCGGCGCACGCCTCGGGCGTGCGGAAATTCGGCACGCCCGCGCGGCTGAGCGCCGCCAAAGCCTCCGGCGCCTCGGGGACGATGAACGCCGCCAGCGGCTTGCTCGCGCCCGCGCTGTCGATCACCGGACGCACGGTTGCCTCGGGTTGCGAGCGCGCGGAGGAGCCGATCACCGCAAGCACAAGGTCGAATTCCGGCGCCGTCGTGAGAATATCGAGTGCGCTTTTCACCATCTCGTAGCGCGCTCCGGCGATGGTGAGATCGATCAGCGCCGCGGGCTTGACCTCGATGCCGGCGGCGGCGAGGCGGGCCACAGTGTCCGTGCTTGCCGGCTCGATGGTCATGCCGCGGCTGGCGAGCGGATCGACGACCATGGTCGCGCCGCCCGCCGTGGTCGTCACCACACCGACGCGGTTGCGCCCGCTACGCTCCGTGACCGGCACGCGCAAGAGCAGCGGCAGGCCTTCGATCAGGCCCTCGAGCGTGTCGGCCCGTGCAATGCCGCAGGCCTTGAGAAACGTGTCCGCGATATCGTCTTCGCCGGCGAGCGCGCCGGTATGCGTGACCGCAAGCTCGCGCGCGGCGGCCGAGCGGCCGAGCTTGTAGGCGATGATCGGTTTGCCGCGCGCCGCCGCCGCAACCGCGAAACGGCGCAGGTCATCGGCGCGGCGCATGGTCTCGAGAAACAGCATGTAGCCGTCGATCCCGGGATCATCGAGCGTTGCCGCGCAGATCTCGCCAAGCGAGAGATCGACCTCGTTGCCGACGGAAACGAGACCGGCGAAGGCTATGCCGCGCGCCTTGCCCCGCGACATCAGCGTTCCGATGAGGTTGCCGCTGTGCGAGGCGGCAAAGATGCGCCCGACCGGCAGATCCGCCTCGTCGAAGGCGGCGTTCGCGGTCAGCATGGTGCGCGTGCGCATGTCGACGACGCCGAGGCTCGAGGGTCCGACCAGGCGCAGGCCGGTGCGCGCGCAGGTCTCGCGCAGCCGCGCCTCGCGTTCCGCACCTTCGGCGCCCGCTTCGGCGAAACCGTCGGCCAGCACGCTTGCGACCTTGACGCCGAGCCGGCCGCACTCTTCGACCGCGGCAACGGCGGCTTGCGTCGGCGTCACGATGTAGGCGTGCTCGGGTGTCTCCGGCAACGCCGCAAGCGCCGGCCAGGCGCGCTCGCCGAGCACGGTTTCGCGACGCGGATTGACCGGATAGATGCGGCCGGCATAGCCCATGCGCCGTAGAAACTTCAGCGGCCTCCCGGCGGTCTTGGTCGCATCGTCCGATTGTCCAATGATGGCGACGGAGCGGGGCGAGAATAGAGATCGGCGAAGATCGCCTTCAGTCCAGCAAGCCATGAGCTAGCGCGATCCAAATAAAAGATGTGCGTGTCCCGGGCGCGGCGCAGCACGAAGCGCGTAAGCGCGTAGTGGTGCGCCGCAGAACCGGGACCGTTCCGGTCTGTGGCGGTCCCGGATCAGCGGTGCACCGCTACACACGTTCTTCCATCGAGAACGCATCGCTGCGCGTGCTCCGCACTGCACCGCATCCGGGACACCGCTCACTCCGCCGCCTCGGCCGGCTTGGGCCGGCGCTGGTCGAAGCGGCGCTCGAACAGGTGCTCGGCGATGCGGTTCTTGAGTATCTCAACGGAGCCGCCGGCGATCATCCATCCGCGGCAGCGCCGCATGCACCATTCGACCAGATTGTCCTGGCTATAGCCGGTCGCGCCCATGATCTGGATCGCTTCGTTCGCCGCTTCGAATCCGGCTTGGTTGCAGGCCGCCTTGGCAATCGCGGTTTCATAGGCGGACGGGAGCCCGCGATCGGCATTGCTCGCCGCGCGGTAGAGCAGAAGCTGCGCGCCCTCGAGCTTGATCGCCACGTCGGCGAATTTCCATTGCAGGCCCTGAAACTCGCACAGCGGCCGGCCGAACTGCTGGCGGCTTGAGGCATATTCGCGCGCCTTGTTGAAGGCATAGCGGCCGAATGCGAGCGAGCGCGCAGCATTGCCGAGGCGCTCGATATTGAAGCCCGCCATCTGCTTCTTGAAACTGCCGGGCCCCAGCAGGACGTTCTCCGCCGGAATGCGGCAATCGTCGAAATGCAGCTCGCACCACTCCTCGCCGCTCATGAAGCGCGAGGCTCGGCCGATGCTAAACCCCGGCGTGCCGCGCTCGACGATGAGCGAGCCGATGCCGCCGAGCCCCGGGGCGTAACGCACGTAGATCAGGAAAATCGCCGCGTCCAGACTGAAGGTGGAAAACACCTTGCTGCCGTTGATGACGTAATCGGCGCCGTCGGCCTTCGCGCTGGTCTTGAGCTCGGTCGCCGCCGAACCGGCCTCGGACTCCGTGATGCCGAGACTCATCACCATGCGGCCCTGCAACAGGTCGGGCAGCCAGCGCGCCTTCTGTTGCGGCGTTGCGTATTCCGCGAAGGTGCGCATCGGACCGAAATTGCCGAACTGCACCACGTCGGCGGAGCGCGGGCATACGGCGGCGACCTGCTCGATGGCGATCACCGCGTCCGTCAGCGTGCCGCCTTGCCCGCCATCGGCCTCGGGAAGGGTGATGCCCATGAGCCCCTGCGCGGCCATGAGTTTGGCGACATCGAACGGATAGCGCGGATCATGCGCGCGCCTGAGCGCCTCCTTTTCAAGATGAGTGAGCGCGAAGCGGCGCACCGAGTCGGCGAAGGCCTGCTGCTCTTCGGTGAAGTTGAACTGCATTCCGGATACCTCTGGCCGCGTGCAGACCTTTCGTCGCGCTAGTTCCTGACGGGGGTTGCTTGCTCCGGGGCAGGATTCAGCGCTGCATCACTCCGCCTTCGCGCCCGACGCCTTGACGATTGCCGACCATTTGCTCTCCTCGCGGTCGATATCGGCGGCGTATTCCTCGGGCGTCGACGCCAGCGGCTCGGCGCCGTCATTTGCCAGCCGCGCCTTGAGATCCTCCGACATCACCGCGGCGCGCAATGCGGCGCTGAGCTTGTCTATGATCGGCCGCGAGGTGCCGGCAGGCGCGACAATCCCATAGTGCAGCACCGCCTCATAGCCCGGCAGCGCTGCTTCCGCCACCGTCGGCAGGTCGGGAAAAATCTGTGAACGTTTGGCACCGGTCACTGCCAGTGCGCGCACCTTGCCTTCTTTCACCAGGGCGAGCGCCGGTGGCAGCGAGCTGAAATAGACCGCAACGTGGCCGCCGACGAGATCGGTGAGCGCAGGCGCGCTACCCTTGTAGGGAATATGCGTGAGCTTGATGCCGGCCATGGTCGCGAAATATTCGGTGCCGAGGTGGATGCCGCTGCCGGTGCCGGCGGAGGCGTAATTGAGCTTGCCCGCCTCCTGTTTCGCGAATGCGATCAGTTCGCCAACAGAACGGACCGGCAGCGATGGGTGTACGCACACGACGAGCGCACTGGTGGCGATGAGGCCGATCGGCGCGAAGTCCCTGCGCGGGTCGTAGCCGACATTGCCATAGAGCGTCGGATTGATTGCGAGCGTGCCGGTACCGCCGAGCCCGAGCGTGTATCCGTCGGGCGCTGCCTTGGCGATCTGGCGGGTGGCGATGCTTCCGCCCGCGCCGCCGCGATTCTCGATCACGATTTGCTGGCCGAGCGTCTTGCTCATCTTCTCGGCGGCGGTCCGCGCCATCAAGTCGTTGCCGCCGCCGGCAGCGTAGGGGACGATGAGGGTGATGGGGCGACTGGGATAATCCTGCGCGAAGGCGGACGCGGCGTGGGCGGCGAGCAGTGCCGCCAGCAAGACCTCACGTCGAATCATCGGCTTCCGGGGCATTCGGGTGTTCCTCACTGTCGACGTAGCCTTGACCCGCGATCAGCGCCGCTGCCAGCAGGACCTCATGCGCGTTTTCGGCGACCTCTCGACTGCTCGCCGCGCATCCTCGCATTCTGCTTCATCTTTGCAACCGCGCGGCGGATGGGCTAGGGGGTCAAGCGACCAGCGTCGAGTGGCGACGGCAACGATGACTTGGGCGGATAGCTTTCTGCGCACGTTGAAGGAGAACGACGTCAGGCTCGTCACCTACGTGCCCGACAACGTGCTCACGCCGCTGATCGACGGCGCGGCCGCCGACAACTATTTCATGTCCATCGCCGCAACTCGCGAGGACGAGGCCGTCGGGACCTTGGCCGGCGCCTATATGGGGGGCCTGCGCGGCGTGGCGATGATGCAGACCAGCGGTTTCGCGCTCATCGCCAACGCGCTCGCGTCACTGATCGTGCCGTATCAAATTCCGGCGATCATCGCCGTGTCGGAGCGCGGCACGTTGGGCGAGTTCAACATCGGCCAGGTCACGGTCGCCCGCACCATGCGCCCGACGCTCGATTCCATCGCCGTCACCCATCACACGCTGACCGACGAAGCGACCATGCCCCTCATCGTCGACAAATCGATCAAACAGGCGTTCACCACGCAAAGCCCGGTGGTTTTCATCTTCTCGCCGCTGCTCACCGGCGGAAATCCGGCGGCCGCAGCCAAATTGACGTGAGGGACACAAGCATGGCTGCCCCGACCATCGATGCTGCGGCTGTGCTCAACCGCGCGGATTTGACGAAGCGCCTGGTCGCCAAGCTTACCCGCGACGAAGCCGTGGTCGCCGGCATCGGCAATACCAATTTCGACCTCTATGCAGCCGGCCACCGGCCGCAGAACTTCTACATGCTCGGCAGCATGGGACTCGCTTGCCCGATCGCGTTGGGCGTCGCGCTCGCTCAGCCCGAGCGCGGGGTGATCGCGCTCGAAGGCGACGGCTCCATCCTCATGGCGCTCGGATGCCTCGCCACCATCGGCATGGTCAAGCCGCGCAATCTGACCATCGTCATCATGGACAACGGCATCTATCAGATCACCGGCAGGCAGAAGGCGGCGACCGCGAGCAGCGCCGATATCGTGGCGATCGCGCGCGGCGCCGGCATCGCCAACAGTCATTGGGTGCGCGACGAAGCGCATTTCGAGGAACTCATTTCGCGGCGCTTCGATGACGGCGGGCCGGTGCTGCTGGCGGCGAAGATCGACGATGCGCCCGGCATTGGGCAGACGGTGCGCGACCCCCCGCTCATCCGCCATCGCTTCATGCGCGGGCTCGGTACCGGGCGACGCAGCGCGCTGGACGCGTAGCGTTCGCATTGAATGTGTACATTCTCCAGCGCCATTAGATTTGGCGCGCGGTACGCCAGAATCGTTCCAGGTTCGGAGGAGCTGCTTGAGGCCGGCTATCGATCCTCGCCGCGGCGATATCGAGGATGATGCGTCCAGTTCCAAGCGGCGCTCCTTGTTGTCACTCGCCGGCAGCCTACTCGCGGAGATCAGCCTGCCGAAGCTGGTCGTCGCTTTTACCCTCCTCGTCGTGCTACCGGGTTTGGCGCTGGGGATTGCGCCGATCGTCGTCGCGATCTGGTTCGGCAAGCTCGAGAGCAAGCTCGCATCCGCGCTTGCCGGCGTTTGGCCCGCCGTCCTGCTCGTAATCGTCATCGCCGTCGGGTGGTTCGGCGGCCGCACGTTGTTTCGGCTGGCGGAGAAAAGCTTCTGGTCGCTCAATTCGCTCGTCGTGCAGCCGGCCTACACGGTTTGCCGCGAGGCGCTGCGCCAGCTCACCGAGCGGCTGCTGCCGGCACGGGCAAGCAAAATCCAGCGCGCGCGGCTGCGCGCA